>CAZVUF010000001.1:0-38457 GCA_964629355.1 uncultured Pirellulales bacterium
GTATTGTGGGCCATATCAATATCGGCAATAACGTTACCATTGCAGCCCAGGCCGGTGTAGTGAACAACATTCCAGACGGCCGGGTTGTCTTGGGCGCGCCTGCTATAGAAGCTAACCAGGGTAAGCGTGCATACAGCATGATACAATATCTGCCTGAGATGCGTCAGAATATTCGGAGCCTTCAAAGTCAAATTGAACAAATGAGTTCGTCTTTCGAATCGGAGCCTGAAAAGCCATCTGAACCGAATATTGAACCTTAATTAATATTACTTGGTCCCACATGAAAGACGCGAATCTCTGGAAAGTGGATATTGAATACGAGTTTCCCTTTCGAGCGGGCTGATTCCTTGAACGAAATACAAGATACAAGACACGAGACACGAGGTGTGCTTGGTTTGATCGCTGGGGGAGGTAGATTACCCTTTCTGGTGGCCGATGGTGCTAGAAGGGCTGGATTAAAGGTAATTTGTGTTGGCTTGGTGGACAACGCGGAGAACAGCTTGGCCAATGAAGTTGATGTTTTTTATAGGGTAGCCATTGCCCGGCCGGGTAGCTGGATACGCAATTTAAGAAAACACAATGTCACCAAGACAATAATGGTCGGGCGAGTTGCTAAATCACGATTGTTTACACCATGGCGAATCCTACGATATATGCCGGACTGGCGGGCGATTAGGATATATTACTGGCGGCTGCGTGGTAAAGACAAACTGGACGATTCGGTTTTACGTGCCTTAGCTGACGAGTTAGCGACCGGCAGTATAATATTGGAGAATTCCACGATGTACTGTAAAGAGCACCTGGCAATAGCAGGCCTGATGACGAAGCATCAGCCAAGCTCATCAGTTGAAGGAGATATTGAATTTGGTTGGCAGATTGTCAAAAGGCTTGGCGAGCTGGACATCGGCCAGGCTATAGCAGTGAAAGAAAAAGAGGTGCTCGCTGTGGAGGCTATAGAGGGAACCGCGGAGATGATTAAGCGAGCAGGCCAGTTTTGTAAATCGGGGGGCTGGACGCTGATTAAAGTTTCCAAACCGAGTCAGGATATGCGATTTGATGTGCCATGTGTGGGGCCGGATACAGTCAGAAGTTTAGCTAAAAATGGGGGCAAATGCTTAGTTGTTGAAGCAGGTAAAACAATAATTATTGACAAACCTGAAACCATAAAGCTGGCTGATCAATTGGGAATAGCTGTTCTGGGCCATTGAGTCAATCGTGGTTATTACTTTTCTGCAGTAAAAACTAACTCTATTCCGTAGCAGGGGAAAATATAGCAGAGTTTTTCTTCGTAGAACTCCTGCAGTGAACGGTGGCAATTAAACACGAATCCAAGGAGTTTTTTAATTTGACGTGTCACCCAAAATGGAGATCTGAACAAGAGACGCTGAGAAATGATATTTATCCTTATGTCAGTATAAAAATTGGGAACTTTTCTTCTCATCTGTTGTTCTGTGTTTACAAAATAGTAAAAAGTGTACAGACCAAAAGGCCTTTTGTGCGTGTAATCTGAATAGTAATATGGATTGGAAAAATGCGGTACAAAAACGTATGCTTTGCCTTGTTTTTTCAGGACTCTAACGATCTCCCGCATTAAATTCTCAAAATTTTCCATGTGCTCAAGAACACTTCTGCAGTGAATTTCATCAACCGAATTGTCCGGAATAAAAGAAAGTCCTTCTTCGAGGTTCGCTACTATATCCACCTCTGGCAGGTTGATTCTGTCGATACCGATTCTTCCCTTTCTTTTTTTGGGGCCGCAACCCAGTTCGATAATTATAGGCTGGCCGCTGTTTAGAATTTGGTCTAAGTCTATTTTAATTTGAGTATTCATTTATGCCTCTTAAACTTTGAGTTTTTCTCATCATATTTGTTTGTTTTTTAAGGATGTCAGTATGCCTTTTCCTGCAATTAAAACGAGATTTATGTTTCACAACCTTCCGATTGTGGATTATATCAGATTGCACGAAGCAGGCAATCTGTAATCAATCTTTTTGAATGAGAGCCGATTGACCGTGTGACTCAAATAAATATAATCAAGGTGTTTGTTGGATGGAGTTTTGGATTGGACTTTTATAGAGATACCGAAGTTAATATATGCTGGACTTGTGTTAAGGGAATACCTGGGCGTAAATGGTTTTTAGCTCTATAATATTTGTCTTTTTCTTTTTACCGATTGTTCTTGCCGGTTATTATTTGCTCTCACTGCCAGCTCTTGTGGGTTTTGCACCAAAGTTCTGGCGACAAATGAGCAATCTGTTTTTGTTGTTGGCAAGTCTGGTTTTCTATTTCTGGGGTGAGAATTTCCTGATCTGGATTATTATTACCACCACATCCATAGATTATATATGCGGCCTATTAATATCAGGGGGGCTATATCGTCGTAAAATTCAAAAATTAGAGATTGGTGCTCCCAGAACACGTTTACAAAAATTAGGACTTTTAATATCTATATGCTCAAACCTGGGCTTTATATGTGTATTCAAATATTTCAATTTCGGCGTTGATAGCTACAACAATCTTGTAACGGAACTGGGATTGTCTGCTTTCCGCTGGAATGATGCTATTCGCATAACCCTACCATTGGGAATCAGCTTTTATACATTTCAATCGATGAGCTACACTATCGATGTTTATCGCGGCTACATGCGTGCTACGCGCAATCTGATCAACTTTGCTTGTTATGTTACTATGTTTCCACAGTTGGTAGCGGGACCAATAATACGCTATAAAGATGTGGCTAAGCAGTTAGTCCATAGGGCTGCTACACGATCACTTTTTGTTTCAGGAATCAGCAGGTTTATTCTGGGATTAGGCAAGAAGGTGATAATCGCTAACACCGTCGCTGTCCCAGCGGAAAAGATTTTTGCCCTTCCTGCAAATGACCTCACCACCGGCGTAGCATGGCTTGGAGTTGTCTGTTACACGCTGCAAATATACTTTGATTTTTCGGGTTACTCCGATATGGCTATCGGACTGGGACGAATGTTTGGTTTTGAGTTTCGTGAGAACTTCGATTATCCATACATTTCGAAATCGATGAGGGAATTCTGGCGAAGGTGGCATATTTCACTATCAACATGGTTTAGGGACTATCTTTATATACCTCTGGGAGGCAGTCATCGCTCCACAGAGAGAACGTACTTTAATCTCATAGTGGTTTTCTTTTTGTGTGGTTTGTGGCATGGTGCATATTGGACGTTTGTTGTATGGGGACTATACCATGGCCTATTCTTGATTCTGGAACGGTTATGGCTTGGTGAATTTCTGGCTAAGCGACATGCTGTTATAAGCCAGACGTACACATTGTTAGTTATAATGTGTGGGTGGGTAATATTCGCTTCGGATACCTTTTCACATGCGATTAGTTTTTTGGCAGCCATGTCAGGATTTGCCAAGGTATCTGGTACAGCTCATAGTGTGTCATGGTATCTGTCTCGTGACGTCCGTATAGCATTGATTATTGGTATTGTTTTTTCGATGCCTGTTTTACCAGCCCTGGACGAGTGCTGGAAAAAGTTTATGATTTCACGCAAAGGGATGCTAAAGACGACACTTGAGTTGCAATTTTCGTTTGTCTATGTAATAGGTCTTTCCTTAGTTTTAGTAATATCTTTAATGTTGCTGTCTGCCGGAACGCATAATCCATTTATCTATTTTCGTTTTTGAATTATGGTATCTATCATGGGCAATTCGCCGACACATAGGATAAAGGACGGATTTCTAATATTGATATTTGTCGGGTCAGTTTGCCTTCCCCTTATCGGGTTTTTGGAAGGTTGGGGCAATTCAGGGGACTTGGGAGAGAAGCGGGTTCTTTCTAAATGTCCCGTTTTAGGAGCAGATCCACTTGAGACTATTCCTGAAAAGTTCGATGCTTTTTACAAAGACCACTTTGGTTTTCGTAATAACCTAATCCGCGGACACAATTGGATAAGGTATAAGTTATTTAAAGGTGAAACCTATGGCGACGTGCTTATTGGAAAGGAAGGCTGGTTGTTCTTGACAAAGGCTCGTATCATTTCTGACTACTTGGGTCAAAACCCTTTGACGCCGAAAGAGTTAGCTACGTGGAAAGAGACCCTTGAGCGACGTCAAGAATGGCTTGCTGAACGAGGTATTCGTTATTTGTTCGTAGTCGCGCCCAACAAAGCTATGATTTACTCCGAGATGCTCCCTGAACACATCTACAGAAACAAGCGTAAAACACACATGGACCAGCTTGTAGATTATTTGAGCGAAACTTCAAAGGTTGAGTTCCTGGATTTGCGAGATGCTTTATGTAATGCAAAAGCCACTGGTTTAGTATATCATCCGCGCGATTCTCACTGGAGTGAGCGAGGAGCTTTTGTTGTGTATCGAGAAATCTGCAATCGTTTAGTAGAATTGTTTCCTGATATTTATCCATGGTCAATAGAGGATTTTACTATCACTATTGAGAAGCAAGTTGGGGATTTGGCTACTATGCTGGGATTGGGTGGTGAACTTATATTAGAATGTGAGGTATTTAAACCTCGAAAGGAGCGAAACGCGTATCGAGTGAACCTGACTTTGCCGGACCAGTATCCATGGCCAAAGCATATGATCCCGGATAGACAATTAGCGATGGAGAACAAGAATGCGAAACACTGTCTCTTGTTCTTTCACGACTCATTCGGAGACCATGGCGGACTGCAGGAATACATTGGTGAGCATTTTTTGCGGAGCGTTTTTGTTCCTGCCTCCCTTGATTACAGTTGTCTGAAGCTAATGGTTGAGCAAGAACACCCGGATATCGTGATAGAGGAAATTGCAGAAAGAAAGCTGATAGAAGTTCCTTCGGTTGAAACAAATTGGAAAAACAAAGAGATTCATTAGTTATAAAATTTCTGCCCAGTCGGCTTGATACGTTCCTTTTTCAACCAGGTCAAGTATAAATTTAGCGACCCTTTCACAATTAAATTCGCTATGAGCCCTTTCCATACCTGCCTCTGCAATTTTTTCCCGCTCTTGTTCGTGTTTTAAATACCACTCGGCTAACTCAAAAAACTCATCAACCGAATCAAAATACTTGACATGGACACGATCTTCAAAAAGCAGGTCGGAATCAGGGACTCTTTTGGCCAGAACAAACGTACCGCAGGAAAGGTAGTTTATGAGTCTATCCGAATGGTAAAGATGAACATCGTTTGCAATATTGATGCTGAGTCCTATCTTAGCGCCACTTATTGCGTAGAACAAATCCATACCTTCAACCGAAGGTCTTCTAAAACATCCGTAAAGTCGAACATTGGGCATTGCTCCGAGTTTCTGGACAATCTCATATCTCTCGTTATTTCGAGCAAGCCTCGTGTGTTCAGCCTTGCCAGTAAATATTATGTCAGTTTTCCATTTTTCCTGTACATCATATCGTTGCTGCAAATCAGGATCGCACATATTGGGTATGAAGGCACAGCACGGTACGCTCAAATCCCTATAAGTCTGGAGGAATCTTCCTCCGCTAGTTGTTACAACTATATCGGTTTCGCGGGCGATTGCAAGCCGAGCGGGATTCTTGTCAGGAAAGGGGTCATCGTCTCTTCCGATAACAACAGCCCCAGACGCAGCATCACGGACAGAACGCAGCGTTTCGGCATCCAGATATTTCATGCTAAGAACGAAAACGATATCTGGATAATATAGCTTGATTTGCTCAATAAGAATAGCATCGGCTCTTTTCTTAGCAAAATATCTCGCCATGCGTTTGCTTGGGAAGGGGCTGGATTGCAGCATTATATTTCTGTAGCTGAACCTTTGGACGTCATGACCTAAACGCATCAAGCCTTTGAGCCACATACGTGGCTGCATACGAATGGATTTTGGCGACTCATCATTAAAGTCCGCTATCACAAATATCCTTCTGTGCATATTACATCCTTGTTTCTCGTTCCCTAATACTCAATGTTTTGTCAATGATTATTTAAAATCGCCAAAAAATTTGTCGTTCGAAACTGTTCATGTGTTTCTTTATAGGAATCAACAGGGAAGAAATATCCAGACGGTGTTATCCGATATAGTTTATAATAGTGTTTTTGGAAGTAACAAAAAAAGTCTTTAAAGAATGTTCTTGTGTCAATATTGCAACCACCAAACTCAAAACTTACTTTACCAATGGACTTTTTCCTAAACATATTGACAGCGCCGTCCAACACATCTAACTCATGACCCTCCACATCGATTTTCAACAAATCGATAAAATCTATATTCTTTTCCTCACAGTAATGATCAACCGTGTCGATAGAAACTTGCTCACAGTGTTTAAATTCCACTCCCATATAATCAATGTTGCGTTTTGTTAAAGAGGCAGTACCGGAACCCGGCTCATCGTAGTACAAATTGAATTCACCTTTTTCCTTTCCAAGCCCAGTATTATTTAAAATGACCTGTATATTTCCGGTGAGATTTTGTTTTAATAAATTATATGTATATTTAGACGGCTCAAAACAGTGAATTGTAAGCTTATCCTCCCTCCGTAAAATAGATAAAGCCATCTTTGTAAAATCCCCTTTGTTGGCTCCCACATCAAAAATGCATAAATTCGAGGATTTTTCTTTTTTTAGCATCTTTATAATCTTAGCTTCTCCGCTGTTTTCAACATTTCCTCCGGAACCTATCCCTAGATACCGCTGGAGTTTCTTAATCTTTTTCTCCAGTCTATGCTGGCCATCGGCACTGCCATATAAAGAAGCAAACAATCGATATTTTATCTGATTCAAAGAATACTTATTTGCCATATTAGCCCGGTTTGATTTTCATATCTTAAGATAGGAAAATGTATCTATTTGCTGTAAAGCTATATTCTTTACTCATGAAAACGAGCATACAAGTCACCATAATTTTCTATGTTATTATCCATTGTTTTTAATATTGACTTTATTTGGTGAGAATCAACCCAATCCGGTAGGGCGAAAACCATTGAGCCGCCCAGACAATAATTAAACTCAGCTTTGCCCAGGCTGGATAGATAATCTATACAGTTTATAGAAGCATCCAACCGCTCAGAGACAAATTCAATGGAAATAGTGCCGATAGTTTGTGAAAGGCCCTGCAGGACTTCAAATTCAGCTCCTTCTACATCCACCTTGCAGAAAACGGGTTTGCCGTATTTATCTATCAAGGCATCCAGAGTTGTCGTTTGCACGGCTGTCTTATCTGCCCATTTGTGACCTGAAAATCGGCCGCTTTGTCTGACTGTATTAATCCAGTCTTGTGATATTGTGGCAAGAGTATGAGATCTATCAATAAGGATTGTTCTGGTACCTTTTTTGCTATCAAGTGCAACAGGCTCTATGAAAACTCTGTTATTTTTGAACCTTCTTTTTAGAATACGCCAGCAGCTTTCTTGGGGTTCTATGGCAACAACTATAGCCCCTAATTGTATAAATAATTCGGTCTTGTCCCCGATATTGGCTCCAATGTCGAAACAGAGTTCACCATTTTTTACGAACTTTGAATAGAAATTAATTTCATCTGTAAAATGTTTATTATCGTTAATAGTATCTTGCCTTGATTGCAGTTTACTCCAGTTGCGCTGATATTTGTAATACTGTTTTAGTCTCGAATACAGCTGCATTTCACAATCCAGTTTCCATTAAAACAAGCAAGAGTAGCTCGTTTATGTTTGCTCTATCAGTTGGCTATTCTTTCCTGAACCAGAACATTCCACATGCGTAGTTTGAGTTTTTTAAAACTTTAATATCTATATTCTCTATGAATTTTTTATCATCGCCGGTACCTGATAGCTCAACTAATTTAAGAGAGCTGAAATAATCAATAATGTGCTTTGGTGAATGAATTCGGTGCGCATTGAAACATAATCGTGGTTTGCCAATCGGTAAGGAGAAGAAAAGATTACCACCTTTTGCCAGACATCTCGTTAGCTCATCTGCCGCCTTTTTTGTGCCGAGTGGGTCTAAAAGGTCACCGTATCTGCCGAGGCCGATGTGTTCTGCAACGTGAAGACAGGAAATCGACTCTAAAGAATTATCCTCGTATGGCAAATGCAATATACTTGCTTTTATGGTTTTAAGATTATTAACGTTACAAACATCCAAAGGTCGAATGTCAATAAAATGGACTTCTGTAATCGCGCTTAACAAACCCACGAAATCTGTACTTGAGCCGACATCAACGTGAAGCTTCGGATTTAGGGAATATATTTTTTTAAAGGCCCAAAGATGCTGATAAAAATAGTGACTATCGATCTTTGTTTTTGAAGTTCTATCGAATAAGCAGGGGTAAGTGTCGGCAAAGACAATTTTTTCTGCCCTATCCATCTTGCTGTATTTGCGCATATCGTTTATGTATCTTGGGTATTTTAACAACGCATGAAATAGTTTCCCTTTCCGTAAGGGTCTCTTCCATCTACTAAATACCCTTGACATCTCTGTTGTTTCCTCTCGTTTTATATGCTGGATAACGCTTCGTTGTGAATTAACTTGAAATATTCCGGTCCGGATTGTGTCCCAGATGGTTTATTCCTCGCGATTTGTTCGATGTCAAGCCGATAGCCATGTTTATACTTATCCGCTAATACTTCAACAGTGTATTCTCTATCCCCGCCAAACTCTTTGTCTTTTGCGGAGGTATTAACCATATTCACCTGTATCGCAGTGGCACACTGTTTTTGGAAGAAAAGAAGGCTGGGCAATTGGTCACTGTGGTTCTGACACCAGCGACAGACCCATGATTCTAAAGTGTTGGGATTAAAAAAATAACCGAATGACTTGAGAATAGAGCGGGTAGAAATCATCTTGTTGGCAGCTTTGATTAGAGCGGAATCCGGTGAAAACAGTACTTTAGCTAATCTATTATTACTCATTGTGCTGTTTATCACTTTTTTGACCAGGATTGTTGTGTAAACTGTTGCGCAAAGTTCAAATGGATAGCGCGTCTTAGATGTACGCCCTTTTGTCCAATCTAAACTGTAAACAGACTGGCCAAGAACGGTTGGTTGGTTGGTTGGTTCTTGGCTTGTATCTGTGCCATTGATACCAAATCTAAGCGTGAAACCAAAAATGTCTTGAGAAAACATACTAAATGTCTCATTAATTATTTCAAAACCAACTTTCTCAAAATAAACCACGTCATCGATTCCAAACAATGTAAATTTTGTGTTAACCTGATCTATGATTTTCAAGAAGTCTCTATAGAAGTTACTTTCTTCTATAATTATACAATCGGGATATTCGGAAAAGAGCTGTTTGTATTCTTCTTCGAAAAGTTCCGGTTTATAAAGTATATAAGTCTGGATTAACTTAGCTGGTAGATATCTGTAAAGACTCTCCAAATAGCCTTCGAGCTGCAAGGGACGATTCTTAGTAAACACGATGTTAGTTATCATTTTTTCCATGTCTTTTTTACTCGCTGATTAACTATATATACGACGTCCACAGAGGCTATAGCCTATAAGTATTTTGGACTTTCTTGACCAGTAACTTATGCTGTTTGTCCTTCTTTTGCCGAGATAAAATTTACGGTTGATACGGTAATCTAAGACCTTTTGGCGGTAGGTTTTAAGCTCATACGGCTCAATTGTCTTAATAACGTTTGATTTGCCGTCCCGGAAAACATGTTCTCTTTCTCTGGATAACACCTCATTGCCATACCGTACGACGGCAGCTTGATATTGTTTTTTCATAATCCGGTTGAATTTAACTAATCTTATGCTATTGCTGTCGTGATGATATCTGCCATAGCCAGCGACCTCAGGACAAAAGTGTGGAAGATAACCTTTGGTATTAAAATTATAATTAAAGCTTAGGAGAGCGTTGTTTTGTAAAAAACTACCTGTAGGTTCATATTTAGGAAAACATTCTTTAAACACATTTGCCCGCACGCAAAATGTATTTTCAGGACAAAGACAAAAGGTGCCCAGCCAAAAGGGGAAAAAGCCCATTTTTTGTGGTGGTGGATTATCTAAGAAATGAGAGCACACGATTTTCCCTGTAGTCCCATCTTCCATTATGCTTTGAGCCAGCCCATAGACCAATGACACCTCAGGGTTATTATCAAGAATTTCAACACATTTGCTAAACCAATTTCGATCCAAATATCCGTCTGAGACGCAGCAAAGCATAATATACTCGCCATGACTCATTTCGAGCGCCTTATAAAAACCCTCATCTGCATCTCTATCTGGTTCTGATATCCATCTTATATGTTTATATTCTTTAAGGATTTCTATGGTATTATCGGTTGAAGCGCCATCTACTACAACTTGCTCATAATCGGTAAAGCTTTGCTGTAAAACTGACTCTATAGTCTGGCGTAAGAAACGTGCTCCATTTTTAGAACCAGTGATAACAGATATTTTTGGTTTTGTATCCATATCGTAGAACTTAAAATTGAGCATACTCCCTTGGTAGTCTGTGTTCGGTCATTTTCTTTATATGCTGAATAGACTTTGGACTGAAAAATCCTTTATTCCATTAAATATTGCTGATTTTCAGTATAGATATTAAATATATAATCTCGGAGACCCAACATATCACAAAACTAAAGTTTTTGTTTGGCAAAGGCAGGGATTTGTATGCTTATTGAGATTAGCCCTACCAGGAACCAGGTAAAGATCAGCCTTTTTGAATAGATGTTTCATAGATAACCAAACAATGATAAGCCATGGCATAGTAGATTTAAACCCATTTGACATTAAAAAATAAACCATAAGTTTCATAGTTTCGTTCATAGAGTCGTAATCATCTTAAGGCTATAACTTCATCAATGGCTAAATTGTATTTTTACATCATTTTATTGCAAGGTAAATTCCACTTAACTGTTTGGAAAAAGGCACCGTATAGTTTTAGGCGTACAGGATTCGAGCTTAAAGACCATGTTCTTGGTGGCCCTGAAGATTTACTAACATTTTATTATGATCTGCCGAAGAAAGTGTTTAGCTGGATTTAGGCATAAAAATTTGTTCATAAGGATCCACCCAGGCTGAAAAAACGTTACATTGGGCATCGATTGTGGCACTTAATTATAGGATTTAGTCCATTTGACAGTAATCATAGTGGTTTTATTTGTTTCGGTTTGTGCTCTGCAGCAATTGAAGGTTGAAAATCAGTCTATCATGCAAGCTCAGTGCGTGATAGGTGATATTTTAACCAATTAGCTAAGCAAGCTGGAGGATGCTTGTGAATATGTGTTTATCGTTTAACCGGCAGGATGACTCAGTGCAGGAAATCGCGTGAGCAGTAAGCCAGGAGGAGTTAAAGTCCAAAATACCTTATACTATATACTATTTTAGGCGGTGTTGAGGGTGCTTTTTGGAAGAATGAAAAGACCGATAAGTAAGAAGTGAGGATATTAAAGGCAAAATTATGGCTGAGTCATAGGGTTTGTGGATATATAGATACGTAGCTAAAAGTTGTTTTTATAGGATCTTGGCAAAAAATCGAACGAATATCAAAATCTGGTGTGTCGGAGGTTTTAAGAGTAGAGTGGCTGATATTATATTCCTTATAAGTCGTTTTATGTTAAGGTTATATTTGATGTTTTCCTATTTAGAACCATTGTCTTTTCGCAACATCCGGAATTTTCTTGACATATAATGAACAAAAAGGTATAATTTTATTGAAAATAGCCGAAAAAAATGGATGGTGAAAGTCTGCTGGATAAAGGCAAATATGAATGTTTTACCCAGCGGAGTGATATTACTTTTGGTTATTGGTCCGATTGCGGAGTGGATGACATTACCAACTTTGGATCGTAGCGTCCTCAAACCGTATCGGAGGAAGGGAATCTTCTGAAGCATTTGTTTTTCGGAACGAGTGTCAATAGTTTCGCTTTGTTTGTTAGAAGGTATTTTATATCGATACAACAAGGTGATTTAAGATAAATGTTAATAGTTGAGCGCCGATTTGGTTGATTAAAAGGCTGCTAAACCAATTTTTAGACCTCAAACAAGGGGGAGGTAAAAAATGGTATCTCTGCGGTTAATTAATATTCATTCACCAGTCTCGATGTTGTCTAAGTTTGTTATTATTTGGCTATTGGCCGTTGTCCTGTTTCCTATCGATGCTCAAGCTCAAGATAATTTGGGCACACTTTTTTACCATGCACAGAATGGTCCCAGAGCAATTCAGGATAATGGCGGCTATGAAGGCAGAACAATATGGGAGATAAATCTTACAGGAGCACCAAGTGATGCGGTTATCAAGGCAGTGGATATTGAATACTGGATAACACATACATGGGTGGGTGACCTAAGGGTCTGGTTGACAACCGAGAACAGAGGTGAATGGGTAGATTACGTCCTATGGAATCGAGAAGGGGGAAGTACACGTGAAATTCATGAGAAAAAAACGGGATTGATCACATGGAACGATTTGCCGGTAAACAGGAAGTGGTATTTATGTGCAGCAGATTATGTAACTCGAGATGAAGGAGGTATTGATTCATGGAAAATATGGGTATATTTCGATAATGCTCCTGCAGCACCGCAGCCTATTCCATATTATGAAAATTTTACGGAGGGTAAACCTGGCAGGTCTGATGGATGGGAATTTTATTCTAACAACGAAGGTAGGATCGAAGTTGTAGATGGCGAGCTCCGTATGGATGATAGACAAGATGCCGCTCTATACTCGTTGAATGAAGCAATACTACATGTTGATTTAAGTGAGCGAAGTGGTGTATTGTTATCTTTTAAGCATGTGAGCAGTAAAGATGAAAATACAAGCATGCCCTCGAGATTCACGGGTCATCTGAATGGTGACGGTGTCGCGGTTAGCAATGATGGTATAAATTGGTATCGTGTAACTGATTTAACGGCAAGTTTCCAAAATCAGTCGTTTGATTTGGATGCTGTTGTTCAAGCGGCTGGTATTAGTTATACCTCAGACTTCCGTATCAAATTTCAACAATATGATAATTATGAATGGCCTACTGACGGGCGTTCTTTTGATAATATTTCAATAACTGCAACGGGTGCAGACCCACAATTGAGAAAACCCTTTGGGAGATGGAAGGGAACATTTAACAGCACGGCATATGGTGTTACAGGTACTATCAATGACTGGATCATGCGAGAGGATTACACAGCAGAGGGCAAGTGGGAATTGACCGTTGTGCCAGGAACAGGCATAAAAATAAATCCCTCAGGGACCTACTCATTCAATCCTGTGAATGATCGCTTGAGCTTCCTTTATGTCGGTACAGCAAGCATTTTGAACGATGGACAAGTTATGCAGGTACCTGGTACATTGGATGTTAAAGGAACTGTCTTTCGTGATTCGGCGGCAGGTACTTATTCACTTAAGTTGTCTCCGCAGAACCTTCCTCCGGTTATTGATACTGGTACATGGCGGGTGAATAAAACGGCTAATATTGCTTTGCATGTTTTTGGAATTGAAATATCTACTGGCTGGAACTTTAACGATTCTGAAGTATGGAACGACTCGACATATGACTTTTCTTTGGGGCTTGAAACCGACAATACTGTTAGTCATGTGGAGTTTAAAACACCTCAAAGTTATACCTTCCAGATTCCGAGTGATTCTCATACACAGGTAGGCGATGTCGAGACATGGCATTATACGCCTGAAACAACTTCGTCCGGAACAACTTCGTCCGTAACGACTACTTCCGGCTTAACTGCTCACTGGACTATGGATGACAATGCAGCTAATACAATTGTAACCGATGTTAGTGGTAAAGGCAACAATGGGACTGCACCACGCAATACCGCATCTATGAGTACTACCGGCACAATCAACGGGGCCTTGAATTTTAATGGTACAAGTGACTATATAACAGTGCCTGACCGGGATGAATGGGCATTCAGCGGCGACTTTACTATCGGTCTATGGGTCAAATTCAATTCGCTTAGTTCAAACTGGAACTTCCTTATCGCCCAGGATGAAGGACCTGGAATAAGAAACAAGTGGATACTTTCCTATCTCTCAAGAGATCAAAAGACCGTATTTCACGTAAATGGTCCTACTGGTCCATATCCTTATGGAGGATACATACTTGGGGGAAATACATGGGTTGCTCAGACAGGTGTATGGTATTTCATAGCTTTGGCGCGGAAAGGAAACACATATACTTTCTATAGACAAGGTAGTCCCGATGGCAGCGTAGTGAATACGATACAGATTCCCAATGTGGCTGCGCCGTTGACAATAGGATGGGCCGAGGGAAGAGAGATACTGAACGGTTCTTTGGACGATGTAAGGATATTTAACGGAGCATTGTCAGAGACAGAAATAAGTGCATTATACGTTGGGCAGCAACCTCCGCAGCCGCCGCCGGTTCCGAGCGCGAGAGATCGTTGGGACTATAGAGGTAGATTCACTAACCTTGATGAATTGGATAAATATGGTGATGGTACCTATACAATTAAAGTGAGTTATAAAGGTGGTACTCAGGACCAAACCACAGTTCAATTCCGCATTCCGGGGACAACTAATTCTATCCCACAACCTACAAAGAAACCGGTATTAACTTCTCCAAAGCATAACAGCATAACGACTTCACCAGTAGTATTTAGGTGGGAACCTTGTAATGATGCAAACGCTACTTCAGTTAGCCTGCGTCTGGAAAGACAAGACACTGGTGAATATGTGGATATCAGACCTCCTGTCGATTCAACAAGCTCTGACCCGATCCAGCTTAGCGAAGGAATGTGGCAAGCTCAGATTTTCTGCGAACGTTGGTACGATACTAATAATCCGGACAACATTGATATATCAGTAGGAAAGTACTCCGAAAGTGACTATAAGTTTGAAATAGGGAGTGGAGGAGGTGGGGGTCTGGGTCTTATTGCTCACTGGACTATGGATGATAATGCAGCTAATACAACTGTAACCGATGTTAGTGGTAAAGGCAACAATGGGACTGCACCACGCAATACCGCATCTATGAGTACTACCGGCAAAATCAATGGGGCCTTGAATTTTAATGGTACCAGTGACTATATAACGGTGCCTGACCGGGATGGATGGGCATTCAGTGGCGACTTTACTATCGGCCTGTGGGCCAAATTCAATTCGTTTAGTTCAAACTGGAACTTCCTTATCGCCCAGGATGAAGGACCTGGACTAAGAAACAAGTGGATACTTTCCTATCTTTCAAGAGATCAAAAGACCGTATTTCACGTAAATGGCCCTCCTGGTCCGTATCCTTTTGGAGGATACATACTTGGGGGAAATACATGGGTTGCTCAGACAGGTGTGTGGTATTTCATAGCTATGACGCGGAAAGGAAACACATATACTTTCTATAGACAAGGTAGTTCCGATGGCAGTGTAGTGAATACGATACAGATTCCCAATGTGGCTGCGCCGTTGACAATAGGATGGGCCGAGGGAAGAGAGATACTGAACGGTTCTTTGGACGATGTAAGGATATTTAACGGAGCATTGTCAGAGGCAGAAATAAGTGCATTATATAGCAAATAAGGACACGAGTGTAAACTATAACCTTCATAATCAATATTGCAATGGGGTTTTGTTGAAGGGGTAGTAAATAATCAGTCATATATGATGTTTACAAAGGCGATAGCCTATAGTAATCTGCACTTTCTTAATGAGTGATTCAAACTTCGTGGTCTTTTTTTACCAAGATAAAATTTGTAGTTAATGCGATATTCTAAAGCCTTTCGGCAATAGGGCTTAAACTCACACGGCTCAATTATCCTAATCACATTTGTTTTACCGCCGCGGAAAACATGCTCTTTTTTTCTGGTAATACCTTATTACCATATTGAATGAGGTGCTTGAATACTGTCTTTTTATAATCCTATGGTGTGGAAACACTATCAACCGCCACCTACGGATAATCTAAGTTTTTGAGATCAGCATTATAGTGATAATCCATCATACCTTATTTAATAGGTTACAAAGGGATAAAATCTTTTGTTGCTGGAGGTTTGGATAGTTACCTATGTAGTACCCAAAAAAGTGAACATGTTCTGTTTCAGGATACTTTTCCCACTCTTTGTCCTGTACAATTCCCTTCAAATAAGGTTGTCTAACCTGGTTTCCGCCGCCAGAGCTGCCGCGACGAAACTCTACGCCAGCTTGCCGTAACGCCCTTTCAACTTTGTCACGGAATTTAATGTCTGGCTTTTTGATGATCAAATTAAAAGCATAATTACAGCTTCCCTCGAGATTAAAATCTGTTTTGTATTTTTTCGGATCGAGATTTTTCAAAAATATTTCGAGATTTCTTATCCGTTTTGCATTGTTCTCATCAAGGTGTTTAAGCTGATTGAGACCTATGACGGCCCCGATTTCAGTATTACGAACGTTATAAGCTGGAAAAGCAAAGATAAAGTCAGGAGTCAAGTCAGGATTTTCCCGAGCGTATCTTTGTTTTATCTTTTCACTTGATGCCTCACGAACCATGCCATGAGAGCGTAGCATACGAATCATTTCATATATATCTTGGCTATTAGTGCAAACCATCCCTCCCTCAATAGTACTCATGTGATGCGCGAAGTAGAAAGAAAAATTGGATATGAGACCAAAAGAGCCAAGTTTCTTACCTTTGAAAGTTGCTCCGTGTGATTCACATACATCTTCAATTAAAGGGATGTTTCTTTCTTTGAGTGTTGATAGCAATTGTTCAGTCAAACCGTTGAAGCCCTGGACATGAGTTAGAAAGACAGCTTTGATCTTTTTAGAAAGTTTGGTGATTACTTGCTTATCGTCCATACACAAATTTCTGGGATTGATATCTACAAAAACGGGCGTAAAGCCATTTTGTATGACAGAAGCAATATCTGATACCCAGGTCAACGTAGGGACAATAATTTCCCCACTGCCATAAAGATGTTTTAGCAGAGCCATAGTGATAAGATTAGCAGATGCTCCTGAGTTTACATAGATGCTGAATCGCACACCGAGCCACTTAGACCATTCAGCCTCAAAAGCCTGTACGTTACTTGACTGTGTCAGACGAGGCATACTCTTGAGAAATTCAATGGCCTTATCAAGGTCTTCTATTGTAATATTATTTTCCATTAAAGGCCAATTTAGCTTCAAACTTTGCTCCTTGTAAAATTAGTCAGCTCCATTTAACCTATCCTTCTTAATCTCCCTTACAAGCCTAAATCCGAGGTGCTCATGTCGGAAATCCAGCGGATAGTTTGTTTTTAACTCGTGTGGATTTGTATCATCATCCCGCCAGCTCCCTCCGAAACAAATATGTGGATTATCTTTGAAAGGTTTCACTGTTGAGTTATAATCTATTGGATTTTCCGTCCATTCCCACACATTTCCTATTAAATCATATAAGTCTTTATTTAGTGGCTCAAGGCTACCAACAGGATGAGTTATTCCATTTGAATTATCTTTAAACCATGCAAACTTACTAATATCCTTATCCTGTATATTGGGATTAGTCATAAATAAATCAAGTATATATAAGTATTCCTTCTCTGTAGGTAACCTATAGAAATTACTACCCTCAATTTCGTTTAAGCGTTTTATAAACTCCTGAACCATATAAAAGGAAACATTTTCTACAGGATGACTGTCATTTTTAAACCTGCTCGGGTTATAACTCATTACATCTTGCCACTGCTTCTGCGTTACCTCGGATATGCCAATAAAAAAATTATATTCCTGACCCGAAACCTTCTTAAAGCATATACCAATAGAGTTTATATAATCCGCACCTTTAGAAACATTTTTAGACACATCCATTGCTGTAATCACTTGGGTCTTTTCGGTATAAGTGGAATATTTAAGTTGTTCTGCATTATAATCATATTCCAGTAAATACTTAGGGTTTTGATTGTTCACGTAGCGATAAAACAACCCATCAATGCAAGTTTCATGGTACCAGGGAAACACTATTATTTTGGGAGGACGGTCGATTATTTTGAAAGAAAAATCCGGTTCATCTTTATGAACCGCAACAAATTCTTTAACCGAGTCAAAATACTTCTTTAAAGGTGCTGTTTGTCTCTGTATTTCAATAGCGGTTCGATGCGTTTTAAGGGCGTGATTAGCTATTAGAAAAGCTAAGATAAACAACAGCAAGAGACTTTGTTTTCTATTCTGCAAAATCTTATCAAAATCAAATAATGCGTAAATCACAAAAATAATCAAGGCGCCGGTGCAATAAGCATAACCGCTTGCAAGCATAAAGTGGTTTAAAGTCGTATGTATATATGAAGCACGCCCAAAGCAAAAAATTATCAAGACAGACAAAAGCAGCATAAACAAGAATATGGCCTCTTTGGTTATGCTCCTGAATATTTTTCTGCCGAAACGAACACAAATGAATATTATCAAGATTGTTAATACGGCTCCAATACTAAAAATACGAAAATATGTTTTATCCAGATACCTCATCTCAACAAACATAGGAAAGAATATGCCCGAAAGCAATACCCACACGAACCTTACTGTATTAACAAAAGGCATCCATAGGCCTATTACATTGGATTGTCCCGTCATTTTAAAATTAGGATATGCAAGATAAAGATGTATAGAATAAAGTATTCCCCATAAAACAAACGGCGGCAAAAATACAAACCAACTGCATCTATCTTTCTGTTTAAGTATAGTGTCATTGCGATTCCTGAAAATTGTCCAGTATGCAAAAAAGAAAACAAAGGGCATAAAAAATCCAAGCTCGATAGTTAGTAGGTTTAGAAAGAGCAGCAAAGCGGTTAAAGCAAAGCCCTTGCGTACAGATAGCTGGTTGTATATGGTTTTACAGAATGTAATAACTGCTAAAATCGTGAATATAGTCGTCATTATGTATACATCAAAATGTGGACATATTACAGAGTCTGCGCTTACAACCAAAACAGAAAACAATAATGCAAATAGACCGGTGATCCATCTTGGACCGTATTGCCACATAAGCCACCACAGACAAAAGGTGGCAAAGATATGCTTTATAAATGTTACAATATGTGGCCCCAAATAATTAACATCAAAGATCACGCGGTTTAGAGTCACAAGGCTTCGAGAAAAGGGACGGAAAATCAAACGGTCCACAGGTATGCGTAGTTGCCAGTCGATATGCTTGATCAGCAATTGCAGATTGGGTGTTTCCTCTTTCGAAGCAAAAAAGAGAAACCATTCATCGTGACGAAACAGGTGAGAAAAGCTTGGCAAATAAACCCAAAGATTCACTACAACTATCAGAAGAAAAAAGACGATTCCTATTCGAGTATCAAATTTTTTTTCTGTAAACCAAAATCTTGTTGCTTCTGAAGTAAAGATTGGTAACCGCTCTAATGTTCTATATGCCCCGATGACAAAAAGAGGGGTTAAAGCAAGCGCCGCTAATTTCCAGAAAAGATTAGGTGCAACTACTAGACGGTAGCCTAAATCAGAACTTACCCACCCTGCTAAAGACAACAACAGCAGTACGAAAAATAATAACAATAAATATCTCTGGTAGTAGAGCAAGAACTTGTTCTTGCAGGCTAAAACTTTTCTACTTACAAGACATGTCATTATCCCTGATAGTAAAATCAGAACGTTAATAAAAAGTGCAATCTTAGAAGAAGTTTTACCGGCAGGAATATACGCTGAATCAGAAAATAAAATATAAGCTCCCTCGCATAATTGTTTTCGATAATTACGAATTAAAATAGTCACCTCTGAAAGTGGGGCATGAGAAAAATTTATTTCTAAAGTATTACCTCCTTGTTTAACAGTATCTTTTGGCAAATATATATAGGTATTCTGGAAATTCCTGTGCTGGCGTTCGAAGGGAAATATATTGACATCAATTTTGACACCATTAAAGAAGATTTCTTTATGTTGGTCTTTTTGAATTGGATGTTTTATCTTTAGAAGATAAGTATCTTTAGAAAGTTCGTAGTTTACCCTTATCTTATTTTCTTCTAAATAAAATTCTCGTTTAATTTCCTCAAGCTTATTTTCAGACTCACGGATAACTATCTGACTGTACAGATAGCTCAAACTGACAGCTATAAGAATTATCACTATAACAATAAAAAATTTGTCTTTCGTCAACTTCGTCATTCCTTATAAATGTGATGTCTAAATATCAATGCTCAAATGCCCCGTTAAGCCTTCCCTCCTTTAGCTGTTTTATCTGTTTCATTTATGGTGTTTATATGCTAACTTTAGTTTTTTAATCATTTTTCGGAAAAAACAGTACAATCCGAAACGCAGAACAGAACTTAAAGCATCAATAAAAGGGGAAATTAGCGATTTCATGCCGTGTCGTTTTAACATCGGCAAAATACGCCACCAACAAGAATATATCCTAATCAACCCCCATTTTTGTAACTTGACCAATTCTTCAGGTTCTACACCGTTAACTTCCATAACAGCTGATCCATAACGTTGATAATCCGCGAAGTTCTCACTCAATAACTTAAGCCCGTATTGGTTGTTTTGTGCCATGCGGTACATTTCTGTGCCCGGATACGGCATTGCAATACTATAGGTAGCATGCTGTATGTCACGCGCCTTACATAAGAAATCAACCGTTTTTTTCATGCTTTCAAGAGTCTCGCCAGGTAGCCCTAACATTACTGAGTTTATTGTTTCAATTTCATATTTCTTATTCAGCCTGTTTGCTTCCAAATAGCTTTCAAGTGGAACTTCTTTTCTAATGATTTTCCGCACTTTTGGGTCGGTAGTTTCAAGTCCAAAACTTATGCGAATAAGACCACATTCTTTCAAACGACTAACCAGCTCTTCGTCCCAAAGGTTTGCTCTTGTACTACCCTCAAAGGTGAATTTTAATTCGTGTTTTTCTATTTCATCACAGACCTCTAATATATATTTACGGCTTAACGTAAGGTTGTCATCCATAAAATAGATATGCAGGATTTTCAATTCATTCACAACATAGTCAATTTCATGTATTACATCGTTTACCGACCGGCGACGGACTTTATTGCCGTAAAGGTCGTTTGCGCAGAAGACACATTTAAAGGGACAGCCACGACTCATAGAAAGAGAGGTACAATTCTTTCTTCCTCTAAGCGTTCCAGTGTAATATTCTTTGTATGGAATCAGGTGTCGTGCTGGCCATGGAACACGGTCAAGGTTTTCAGTTCTGTGTGGGTCTCCGTAATATATGGTTTTCCCATCTTCGCGCCTCATGATTCCTGGGATTCCTTCACTATGTTTACCCAAGGCAAAACTTTCAAGGAAGTCAGGCAGATGTTCTTCGCATTCACCTATAAAAAGATAATCAAAAACATCTAGAAATGCATGCTCTCGTGCCAGCGATGCATGTGCACCGCCCAGGATAATAGGTATGGTGAAATGCTGTTTAATAAATTGAGCAAGTTCTGAAACGCTCTGAAAAAAAGGAGTTGTAGCTGTTAAACCAATGAGGTCAGGCTCGAAATCATAAATTCTTTTGAGAATATCTCCGGTATTTAATTCTTCTAATTCAGCATCAATTACCTGCACTTCCCACCCCGACTTCTCCGCTATTGATGCAACATAGCAGAGATTCAATGGCGGAAACGAAGAAACTTTTTTCGCTACCTTTTTAAGCGCACCAAAGGTTGAACACCACGCCGGAAATATTAAAAGAAACCTCATCGCAAAATTACCTAAACTCATTGCCAATAAAATTTTTCCCTTATCACCTGAAAAAGATAGGCCGCTCCCCACTTAAACACTTGTAATTTCGCTTGGCCTCCGATCCTCGCTGGTTCATCTCCAGGAATCTCATCAGTTTTTAGTTTTCTCTTTGCGGCCCGAACAGACATAATCGGTTCCCAGCTGATTTTTGTACGAAAAAGCCTTTCAGGCGTTGAATATGTAATATCCTTATCCAAATCTAAATCTCTGATGAGATTTTTTCTATATGCGCGGTAGATATTCATAACATCGGTATATTTACCACCGTGTAGAGTATTAATAAGAGTAACAAACATTCGGTTGCCAAAAGCAGTTATTAAATTATCATCATAACTCTTTGCTCCATTTGCATAACGAGAAACGATTACCATATCACACCCTTCCTTCATCTTTTCAACCAATTTGGGAATTAATTCGGGAATACAATTGCCATCAGGGCTGAAAGTAATAACCACGTCGCTTTCGATCTTATTTATAGCTTCTACCAAAGCGTTTCGCAATCCTGGACACCTTTCTGAAATTAGATTGTACCCATGTTGTTTTATGTACTCAACTGTCCCGTCAGTAGAATTGCCGTCAATAAAAACGATTTCATCAACCCATTCATTTTTGATTCTTGGCATAATAATCTTTACAGCTTCAATTTCATTAAGGGTTGGAATCAATAAAGCTACTTTCATTATTTATCACCAATCTTAATAGACAGAGTTTTTGGGAAAACCCTATATTCTAAAAATTTCCTGAGAATAAATCTGATATGAAAAGGCTTTAGTAATTTCATAATTCTAAAAAATATCTTTGGCCTAAGATAGAACTTTAAAAATGCTCTCCTTATACTGCTCGAAAGCTGTTCTTTTGACAACCCCTGTGGTATGAATTCAGCCTCTTTAAAACTCATTTTGTCCCAATTTGGAGTAAATTTTCCTCTTAAAGTATCCCATAATTCTGATCCAGGTAATACATCTAGTAACAAAAAATCTGCCTTTATCAAAGGAACCTCCCTAGAAAAATTTATGGTTTCTTCAATTGTCCCATCTGTCTCTCCTGGAAGCCCGAAGATAAAAGAGCCACCGGCATATATACCAACTTTATTACAAAGTTCTATCGCCTTGCGTATCTGTTCGATTGTCTCTGCTTTTTTAATATTTTTTAATATTTTTTGATTAGCAGATTCTATCCCAATCTGTACGTAATAACATCCACTTCTTTTCATAAGCCTCAATAATTCTTCGTCAACTTTATCAGCTCTAATACCAGGTGGTATAGTCCAGTGTATTTTCAATTTATTTTCAATGATCAACTGGCAAATCTTCTCTACATGCTCTCTTTTGAATGTTAAATTATCATCGAAAAAGTGAATTTCATGGACATTGAAATTATCCTTTAAATATTTTATTTCTTGAACAACATTTTCCGGGCTTCTATATCTTATTCGGCGATCGTAAAACTTCGGACTTCCACAAAATGTGCAGCTAAAGGGGCAACCTCTTGTAGTCATAATAATACCAATCGGGTATTTTTTGTTAAGAAATCCATGCGGTGTGTTAGGATAAAAATTGGGATTGATTGATTCCCAGTCTGGAAAAGGAATCTCATCAAGATTGTTAATAATATCTGCCTTTTGTATGGGTCCTTCTGAATTTTTAAGATTATCAAGTGAATAAATACCTTTAATATTGTTGTTTACAAGATTATTTTTAAGAAGCGCTAAAAAAGCTTTTTCTGCCTCTCCACAAATGACATAGTCGGCATTCGCATCCATAAGGCTTTGATACGGAAGAAATGTCGGATGTGGGCCTCCAATAACGCAAGGAATATTATTTCTTTTTATCTCCCTCGATAAAATCACAGCTTCCTTATAATAAGAAGTGTAGCAACTGATTCCTACTACATCTGGATTTTCATTTAGTATTTCTTCTCTCACGCTATTAAAATCTAAATGATCTCTTAAACCATCAACTATGGCTGTTTCTATCCCGTGTTTTGTAAGATAACTCGATAAATATCCAATTCCTAACGGTGGCATCACTGCGTGACTTAGTGATTTGTGATTTGGTCTGACTAAAACAACTTTCATCTTCTATTACCCTTTAACATCTAATAGGATATTGAATTATAAAAATCCATGAAGCTTGGCTGATAAATAAATGGCTGCTCCTGTTACCTCTAATAGCTGCTCTTTAATAATCAATTGTTTAAGCTCATCTTCTGTCACTAAAACAACTTCAATTTGTCTGCTGGGCTTTTTTTCATGTCTTGTCTTTATGGCTTCTCCAAAGAAGAAATGCAGATTATTGTTAATTCTGCTGGGTGCCAGCTTATAAGACCCCATGGAGGTTACCGACTCACAAACAAATCCGGTTTCTTCGTAAAACTCTCGTTTAACTGCATCTGTGGTTGATTCTCCCTGGTCTACGTAACCCGCGGGAAACTCAAGCGTATGAACTCCTAATGCCGGTCTGAACTGCCGAACTAATATAATTTTCTGTTCGCTTGTTACCGCCAGCATTATTACAGAGTCAGCACAGGAAAGCCTGTAATACGGCTTATTGTTTGGAAACTTCTCCGAAGTAGCTTCTATCGAAAACCATTCGGTTTCAAAAACCTTTTGAAATAAAACAGTTTTATGTGTGGTCACGCCTAATTACCTAATAATCGCCTTTTCAATTTATGTTTAAGCATATCTTTCACATGTTGTAGTGTTTCTTGTCCAAATTTTTTTGAAATCATATTCTGGTATCGCTGGCTGCCATGGTACTCATTAAAAGCATTATCTCTAAACTGTAAAATTTCAGTATCGGTAAGATATTTGGTTGGCAAAGGCTGGGTCTCATAACCATACTGCGAATAACCAAGCCAGGAATCAGGCAGTGGGATATTATTAGCTACTGCTTCTTCATAAAGTTTTGAACCGGGATAAGCCATTGTGACATAAAAGTTTCCATACTCGCAGTTTATCTGTTTTGCCAGCTCCAAAGTCTTACTCATCGTATCGAAATCATCATCTGGAAGGCCAAAAATAAAATTGCCCCCGATATATACTCCGGCATTTCGCATCATTTTCACCACCTTTTCTATCCTGCTCTCGTCAAATCTTCCTTTACTAACCTTATCCCGTATCTTCTTGGCACCCGATTCAAAGCCTATACCCAGCCAATTAATTCCAGCCTGTTTCATCTTCTCCAATTTTTTCTCGTTAATTGTATCAACTCTTGCGTATGCCCATACATTCAGGTCAAGCTTTCTCTCTATAATAAGATTACAAAGCTCAATGACATGGTTTTCATTTAAGTCAAACATCTCATCGATGATTTTGAGGTTTTTGATACCATAGTTATTTACAAGATAATCTATCTCTTCTAAAACTTTATGAGGGTCCCTGTATCGTATTCCACGTTTACCAAAAATAGCATTAATACAACAAAATGAGCAGCTAAAAGGACAACCCAAACTTGTATAAACCACTCCATATGGAGTCCTGTCATTTATATGGCCAAAACAATGCCAATTATGAGCTCTGTATTTATCCATAGGCAATAAATCCCAGGCTGGCACAGGCAGCTCATTTGGATTAACTAATTCAGCTCTCGGGTTGGAAATCAAGCGTTTTTCTTGTCTATACCACAATCCTTTGATATTCTTGTATTCTACCCCTAAAAGCAAATCTAATAATGTATAAAATCCTTCCCCCTGGCAAACTAAGTCCACAGGCTCTTCGGTTAACGTTTTTTCAGGTGACGCCGAGGGGTGGAGCCCCACCAATATAGTAGTTAAGTTGGGAGCCGTTTTGCGAATTTCCTGCAATATTGTCCTGGCTCCTACCATATTCATCGTGGAAGCTGAAGGGTTTGTGCCTGATACAACAACCGCGACTAATCGTGGCTGAAATTCGGTCACAGCAGGTATTACATTTTCTGGCTCTATTTCAGAATCTATTATTTTAACCTCAAAGCCTCTTTCTCTTACAAATGCAGCAAGCAATACCGCCCAAAGAGGTGGTTCAAGACCTGATATAGACTTACTTAGGTCTTGATAAAGCTGTTTCTGTGCGCCCGGTTTGATAATCAATAAGTCTAACATGTTCTATATTGCCCCCCACCAAAGTGGTATAGTCTTTTGTGTCCTTCACCTCTATGCATAGCCTGTACCCTTCCTACAAATAAGGTGTGACTGCCCACGTCTAATGACCCCGTGACTTGACATTCTATATTAAGTATGCAGTTGATAAGCAGGGGTGCTTTAACATATATTGACGGTGAATTGGCTAATTTGGAAATCTTATCCTCATATCTGCCACTTACACTACCACAATAACTTACTATCTCTTTCATAGATACATCAGGATAAGCTATAACAAATTCATTAGAGTTTTTGATGATATTATGGCTGTAGCGTGTTTTCGCTATAGTTATGGCCATGGAGAAAGGATTTAATGCAGCTAGCGTAGTCCATCCTACAGTTAATACGTTTGACTTCCCTTCATAGTGGGATGTGACCAACGCTAATGGTTCACAAAAATCAAGGCGAAAAAATTCATCAAAGTTTCTAATCCTTATCATAAATCCTTCCTATCTTTCTTTTAAGCATATCCTGTATATATTTCTTCATACCGAATTTTTTCTCTATCATATCTTGGTATTTTGCACTTGAAAAAAACGTCTCAAAAGCCTTATCTCTGAATTTCACCACGTCTTGACTGCTGACATATTTTGTAGGTAATGGCTTGGCATTTGGGGCAAAGAAACCATATTGTTCCCACTTTTCAGGTAAATCTTTGGGATCAGCTGTGTAATACATTTCGGTTCCCGGATAGGGCATAGCCATAAAGAAATTACTCCACTCTGAGTTAAGTTCTAATGCCAAATCAATCGTATCCTGCATCGTTTCAAAATCATCGCCAGGAAGGCCGAATATATAGTTTGTCCCAACATTCATACCAGCGTTATGGGCTATATCAACCGCTCTGCGGATCTGTTCTAAATTCTGTTTCTTGACAACAGAATCCAAAATCTTTTCATTACCCGCCTCGATGCCCATAAAAACCCAGTTAATACCTGCTTTCTTCATTTTTTCCATAAGATAAGGGTCCGTCGTATCGGTCCTTGAGAAAGCCCACATGTTAAAATTATACTTTCTTTCAATTAAGAGATCGCATATTCTCTCTACATGTTTTTTATTCAGAGTGAATGTGTCATCTATAATCTCGATGTGTTTAGTGTGATATTTATTATAGAGCACATCAAACTCTTGGATTACGCGTTCAGGAGTTTTCTTTCTGTAAATTCTCTTACCATAGACTACAGAAACGCTGCAAAATTTACACAAAAAGGGACATCCAAGACTTGTGTAGATTAATGCGAATGAATTCTTTTGGCCGATACCCCATGTTTGCCAATGATGTGCCCTGTATTTATCCATAGGAAGTAAATTCCACGCTGGAAGGGACAGCTGGTCAAAGTTTTTCATTGGTTGAGCAATCTGGATTGAGTGTTTTTTTCCGTTAAGTATATCTATTATAGGTTTATATCCTTCTCCTTTAACCACAAAATCAGACTCTGATTCCGCTAATGTTTCTTCAGGAATCGCTGAAGAGTGATGTCCCCCGATAATGGTTTTTATATACGGTGCTCTTTCTTTTAAAAGCTGCAGTATTTTGTTAGCCGCTGTCATTTTTGTTGTAAATGCAGTAATACCCACAAACCTTGGGCTATGCTGCACAATTTCTTCTACAGTTTTTTCCGCCGACAGGTCAAGAACTTCCGCATCAAGAATCTCGACGGAAGATTTATGCTCTCTTATATAAGCTGCGAGCATTGTTATGCCTAAGGGTTGTGCCACAGTGGCATATTCACTCACACCGCCAAATTGAGAAAGCCGATTACTTGGATTTACCAATAAAATGTCTAACATAAAAGTCCTTTCGCTGCCGCAGCAACTATCTCGGCTGATGGAGTCTGATTTCGAGACTCAAAGCTTACACCTACCGACCGATCTTCTAAACCTAAAGCTTTCACCGGTTTGCCGGTCTCTAACATAAGCTCGTATGCTATTGATCGAGCTGCACTGCATATTTCGAATGTTGCATCAATTACTAATCCTGCTTTACTTTTTGACAAAGAAGCGATTAAATGTTCTTTTTTTAGTGGCTTTAACCACATTATATGTGCAACGTTACATTTAATACCTTCTGAATCTAATAACCTTAAAGCTTCATTTATATTAAAGCGTGCAGCAGATATAGGCATTATTGTTAAATCTGCTTCCTTATCTGAATTAACAAATTCATCTTTATTTTTAAAACTCGTTCTATGTTCGCTTACTATCATAGGATCATCATGAGACAAAAAGTCATCCCAAGCTTCCCGATATTCTTTTGGTGTCATGGGCGAGCAGATCCTGAAACCTGGCATGTGCATAAATATGCTGTGTAACACACCTGAATGGACGCAGCCTGCATTCTCTTGAGCCAGTGCCCTTACAAATATCGGTGTGGAAGAACCCAAAATATCTTTAGATTTGGCAGCGTAGTTGACTAAGGTACTGCTATTGAGCCATAAAAAATCTTGAAAGCGGATAACAATGATAGGTCGTATACCAGCTATAGCCGCACCGCAGGCAATTCCCATGTTCGATACATCTGACATAGGAAATTCAACGATATTCCGGCAATCGGGAACGGTGTTATTTACCCAGCCTACAGCTTTAATAGCCTGTCCGAAAAGAAGGCCATTATTATCGTTTAGATGTTGGCGAGTAATCTCTTTTATAGTTTCTGCAACTGTCTTTGCCATGTTTCTTTTACACAGGTTTGTATTTCCTCTTCTATCTTCAGTGCATTGGGTACTATATTTCTCATTTCAGCTATTCTATCATACGCAGGTGGTTCATCTACGCCAACGCCAACATGCCATAGATGCCTGCAGGTTTTTATATTGATAAATGCGGGAAGATGCATAATAAGCTCTTTAGCAGAATTCAATATTACTGTAGGCACATCTACAATCGCTGCGCTCATTAAGCCCATAGCAGATGTTACCTTATGAACATCCCAGCTTCTTCTATCTTTAATTGGAGTCAGGATGGACAAATTGTTATCTTCACAAACATACAATATTGGTAAACTGTGAGTTGCAGCAAAACCGAAAGAGGTCAGGGCATAATCTTCTTCTGCTGCTGCATCGCCAAAGTAAGCTACAGTGGGTTTCCCTGTAGATAGCGCATAGCCCGTAGCAAGAGGTATATTCTCACCTATAAGTCCATGGTGACCATACATATGAATATCTAAATCTTGCACACACGGCGAGCCTCCCATACCACCACAACATCCGGTTTTTCGACCCAACAATTCATCTATAAGCCGTTCCATATTACCACCATAAGCTAAATAGACCGAATGGCCGCGATGCTGGGTAAAAATCGCGTAGTTTTTTGTTAGGGTTGAAATCGTCGAAGAAATAGCCTCTTGCCCAACTGACAAATAAACAGGACCAGGAATAAGATTGCTCTTCACCGCTTCAACAACTTGAAGCTCAAAGTAGCGAATCAGACACATCTTCCTAAATATCTCTCTTAGATTCGCTTGCTCATCCATTTCTCATATAGAGTTGTAATATCGTTATCTATAATAAACTTTTTCTTTGCAGCTTGATCTTTGAAGAATGCAGAGAAATCTTTCATCTGCTCATCATCCAATTGTATTCCGGCAGCACGTATTTTTTCCTTCAAAACAGATTTGCCTGATAGTTTGCCTATTACGAATTGATAGCCTTCTAATCCTATGTCTTTGGGGTTTAGAAGCTGATAAGTTTGCGGTGATTTTATCAATCCATCTTGATGGATGCCTGATTCATGCAAAAAGGCACCCCTTCCCACAATAGCTTTATTATGAGCAACTTTAATCTGAGAAAGCTCCTCAACTAATCTGCTGGTCTTAATAATTTCTTCGGTATTGATATTGCCGATACTAACATTGTAAAAATCGCTTCTGGCTTTAAGAGCCATTATAACTTCTTCCGAAGAAGCATTTCCCACCCTTTCCCCGATTCCATTTATTGTAACTTCCGCTTGTTTAGCGCCAGCTTGGATGCCCGCAAGCGTATTTGCTGTTGCCAATCCAAGGTCGTTATGACAGTGAGTGGAAACAACGGTATCTGTAGGTACTGCTTTTACAACAGTACCGACCGTCTTGAAATACTCCTCTGGAACGGCGTAGCCCACTGTATCAGGCAGCTCTATTGTCTTAGCTCCTGCTTTTACACAAGCACAACATACATCTACAAGATACGTCAATTCACTTCTTGTAGCATCCTCAGCCGCAAATTCAACATCTTCTGCGAAATTTCTTGCATATTCAACCATTTCAACAGAAAGCTCAAATGCCTGTTCACGTGTCATGTTAAACTTATGTTGCAAATGAATATCAGATGTCCCCATAACCACTTGAATACGTCTTTTCTTAGCATCTCCGAGCGATTTAGCAGCAACTTCTATATCTTTTTTATTGGCTCTACACATGGCGCTAATCACTATGGAATCACCAAATTCCTTCGCGATGAGATTTACACTTTGGACATCTGCATCCGATGCTATTGGGAAGCCTGCCTCTATTATGGGAACACCTAATTTGGCGAGTTGCTCAGCAATCCTAAGTTTCTCATCCGGTAAAAAATTTACCCCCGCTGCCTGTTCTCCATCCCTTAGTGTGATGTCATTAATTAGTACGGATGCCATGGGATATTCTGTCTCCTGATGTGACACTATCTAATATAGGCATCAGTGGAGCTTTTATTTGTCTCTTAGTCAATGCCCTTTTCATTCTCTCACAAGCTTCCTCAATGATTTCTGGCTGTCTTGTATAGCAGAGCCTTACATATCCTTCACCGTATTCACCAAAGCACGTGCCAGGAAGTAATGCAACGCCGGTCCTTTCCAAAACAAAATCGGCAAACTCAACACTGCTCATACGTGTCCCTTTTATATTTGGAAAAACATAACAAGCACCCTCTGGCTTCCAGCAAGATACGCCTGGAATTTCATTTAATTTTTCAACAATCAAATCTCTTAATATTTTGTATTGCTGAATCCTTTTCTCGATAATATTTTGGTTTCCTCTCAGTGCACAGATACCTCCATACTGAATAAAAGGAGGAGTGCAGGAATAAATGGTCTGAAAAAGAGTGCCCATTTTTTTTATTATATTTTCAGGACCTATTGCATAACCCAGCCGCCATCCAGGCATTGAAAAACTCTTTGCAAATCCATTCAGGATAATTGTTCTTTCTAAACATTTATCGATAACACTGGGTGAATAATGGACGTCATCATATATGACTCTTGAGTAAATCTCATCACTTAAGAGATACAGGTCTTTTTCCTTAGCAAGCAAGGCAATGTCTTCTATTTCTTTTTGCCTCATTACAGCCCCTGTAGGATTTTGTGGAGAATTAATAATAATCAAGCGGGTCTTGTCAGTTACCCGTTTTCTTACCTCCTCAACTTCCATGCGAAACATATTTTTTTCTTTTAAGGGGACGCCGATCTTTTTAATACCCGTATAATTCGTTACAGCAATATAAGTAGAAAAGCCTGGATCGGGATAAATAACTTCATCCCCAGGATTTGCAACACAACGCATGACAAAATCGATGATCCCATTTGCAGGCATAATAAGGACTTGCTCTATATCCGGTTTAAAACCTAAGGTCTCCTCTGTATAGTCGCAGACAGCTTCCCTTAATTCCGGAATTCCCATTGAATTCACATAGTGAGTTTGGTCATTGTCAAGAGCACACTTTGTTGCTTCGATGATATGTTGGTGCGCTCTGAAATCTGAATCGCCGATCTCAAAATGAAAAATTCGATGACCAGCCTTTTCCATCTCTTGTGCTTTTATAAGTAGTTTAAACATCGGCTGGCCTATTAAACCTGCAGTAATTTTAGCTAATGGTTTCAAATTTATTCCTCTCTTTCTTGCAGTATTCTGGGGACTTACAACAAAGAATTATATCTATCCTTTTTTTCCTACAACAACCGCGGTCATTACTTTGTCTGTCTTCTGGATAGAGCCTAATTCTTTGAACGAACTTATAACACGCTTAGCTCTGTCTCTTTCTGACTCGCTGTAATCTTGTTGTTCCGGCTCATAAAAAATGATTTGGCTGCCGCTTGACTCAAAATGAAATGGCACATGAATATACCTTCCCAATGCCTCCCTGACCTTTTCTCTTGCAGGAGGTGGAACAAAGAGCAGCAGAAAACCACCACCGCCTGCTCCGGTGATTTTGCCGCCGATAGCCCCGACCTCTCTCGCCCGATTATAAAGCGCATCTACCATACCGTTGGATATCTCAGGACTTAAACACTTTTTTAGCATCCAAGCTTCATGTAAGAGTTCACCGAATTTGCATATGTAAGAACCGCTATTTAAAACTTCCAGTCCATAGTCCACCATTTCATAAATCTTTTTTAAGATCTTATATTTACTATCAATATCCTCCACATAGCCGTTAGCCACTTCAGAAGCGGTGCGTTTGATTCCGGTGTAAAAAAGCATCATATATGCCTCGAGCTCTCGAACTCTCGCTATTGACAAAGTAACAGGGCGAACATCTATTTCTCTGTTGGTGGAAAAAATTATATGGTTCAAGCCGCCGAAAGCGGCGCAGACCTGATCCTGAGAGCCGACCGTTTCTCTGATCATGTTCTGCTCAATGTGTATGCTTTCCAGAGCAAGCTGTTTCTTGCTTGGCATAATTCCCTTTTGAGCATAAAGAGCATGTAGCAGACCGACAGTAAAAGAAGAACTGGAACCCATACCACTTCGGGCAGGCAAGTCGCCGTCGTAGTGGATTTCTAAGCCCTGGTCTATCTGCAAAAAGCGAAGGATTTCCCGCACGGCTGGATGCTCAATCTCATTGAAGTGGCAACATTGCTCTGTTTTGGAATATACGATGCGCAGTTTGTGCTCAAAAAATGGTGGCAGAACACGGCAGCTTATATAACAATATTTATCGATAGAAGTGCTCAAAACACTACCGCCGTGCTTAAGATACCAACTGGGATAATCCGTGCCGCCTCCAAAAAAAGATATTCTAAGAGGTGTTCGATTAATAATCATTGTCTAAAAACCTCCTTATTTACCAGTAAATATTGCCTAAACCCCACATAGTGAGAGAGTTTAATCTCTTTGTCTCACGAACTTTTTAAAGCGAAAAATTCTTGGGCTCCTGCATAGGAAGCAGGAGTTCCTATATCAATAAATCGGCCTTCAACTCGAAAACCCAATAGTTTTTTCCCTGCCAAGGAAGGAAAAAATTCACGTTCCAGTGAATAAATCCTGTCGGTGGGTATGGCGGCGATGAGGGATTTCTTCATAAGATATATACCGGCATTTATCCATCCTGTATTTTCGCTTGTTGTCTTTTCACTAAAAGCTATTGTGTGCTCATCCTGGTCTATAACTACATTTCCAAAGCGGGTTGTGTCCGGCAATTTGGTTAAAACAATAGCTGCATCACTATTACTTTTACGGAAAAACCAATCCACGTAAGCACCCAAATCGACATCAATGTAGGAATCTCCATTCATAACCAGAACAACATCCGACCAAAGATAAGGTAGTGCTAATCTAAGTGCTCCCCCTGTGCCAAGTGGCTGCTCTTCTATAGAATGTAAAATACGCAAAGAGCTGTATGTCTGTCCCAGTTTTTTCTTTATATGCTCAGCCTTAAAACCGGTACAAAGTACAACCTCACGAAAGCCTGCAGAGGATACCTGATCTAAAATATATGTTAAAAAAGGCCGATTTAAAACCTCCGCCAACACTTTCGGTTTATCTGGGATTACAGGCTTCAAGCGTGTCCCTAATCCGCCAGCTAAAATTACCACTTGTGTTTCAGATGTACTTTGCATGACTATCTTCGAATATTACGCTCGTTTTGGAGATAACTTTATCTTGATTTTGATACCATTGATAGGTGCTTCTCAATCCATCCTCAAGACTAACAACGGGTCTGAAACCAAGAGACAAAAGCCTCGTACTATCTAACAATTTTCTCGGAGTTCCATCGGGTTTGCTCGTATCCCATAGAACTTTTCCCTCGTAACCAACAATTTTGGCAACATTTGCTGCCAACTCTTCAATGGTATAGTCCTGTCCTGTTCCGACATTATAATGTTTGTTTTCCAGTTGATTGACATGTTGCATTATAAAAAGTGAGGCTTCAGCTACATCTTCACTAAAAATGAACTCTCTTCTGACCTTTCCGCTTCCCCACAAGGTCACGCTCTCAGCGTCGTTGATTTTCGCCTCATGGAACCGTCGGATTAGTGCAGAAAGTACATGACAATTTTCAAGATTGAAACTGTCTCCCGGGCCATGCATAGAGTTTGGAACTAATGCGATGAAACGGTTTGTTTGATGTTGCTGATTATAAGCTCTGCAGGCAATTATACCGGCTATCTTCGCGGTAGCGTAGGCCTCGCTGGTTTCTTCAATAGGCGCAGTAAGCAAATATTGTTCTTTAATTGGCTGCGGAGAAAATTTGGGATAAATACAAGATGAACCGTAAAAGATAAGCTGTTTGACATCATATTCTTTGGCAGCCTCAAAAACAGCATCTTGAATCGAAATATTAATGTGAAAGTAATCTGCAGGGTAGGTTTTATTGCTAATAATGCCGCCAACTTTGCCGGCAGCGAGAAAAACATATTCCGGTTTTTCAGTTAGAAAAAAGTCAAACACAGCCTCTTTGTTTGTTAAGTCAAGTTCTGCATGAGACCTTGTGACTATATGCTCATATCTATACTTATTCAGTTTCTTGATTAGCGCAGAACCTAATAATCCCGTATGTCCTGCTACATAAATTTTAGAATCTTTAAACATTACAATACTTGCTATTGGTAATTATTGTATAGCCTTTGATTAGTTCCCGAATACCCATTTCCAGAGAATATTTTGGTACAAAGCCAGTCCTTTCTATTTTTTCATTGGAAACAATATAATCTCTTTTATCTGGGTCTTCACCGACCGGAGCTTGCAGATAGACGAAATCAGGCAGTTGTTCTTTAATCTTGGCACAAAGCTCAAGCTTTGAGATATTGGCATCTGAGAGCCCAACATTATAAGGCTCGTCTTTCATTCTGTTAAAGTTCTCTATAGCATGTATAAAAACTCTTGCTGTATCTCGAACATGAATATAATTTCGTTTGAAATGGCCCTCAAAGATGATTATGAAATGGTCCTTCACTGCACGATAGGTAAAATCATTTACCAACAAGTCCACGCGCATTCTGGGGCTAATCCCAAAAACCGTAGCCAAGCGTAAACTAATGCCGTTACCCCTATCCAGTACAATCTTTTCTGCTTCTACTTTTGTTTGGCCGTAGAAGGAGATAGGATTTAGCGGTGTTTCCTCGGTACAATGGATTCCTTTTTGACCTATACCATAACCGCTATTGGTAGTCGGAATAATGATTCTTTGTTCTTTGGAAATTACTTCTACCAGGGTTTTGATTGCGCCTCGGTTAGTGGTATCGGCACCGATTTTATCACGGTTGCATAAGGGAGCACCGACCAAAGCCGCTAATGGAATGATGATATCCTTGTCTGAAGTGAGCTTTTGAATTAACGTTTTATCACGGGCATCACCGCGAATGACTTCAAAAGTATTATAATGGCAACAGTCCAAAAGTGAGGTAGGACTGAACATGAAGTTGTCAAGAACCGTGACTTTATTTCCCAGTTTTAGAAGTTCAGGTACAAGTATTGATCCTAAATATCCAGCTCCTCCGGTTACAAGGATATTGTAATTTATGCTTATATTTGGCACTTCCATGCGCGCCTTCGACATCCTAATGTTTTTTTTGATATTAGCCCAAGGGAACTAAGATACAAATATCACAATAAAGGTTAGCAAATAATACAGTTAGGTAGTTGTTTTGGTCAAATGAAAAATACCGAACACATAACTTAAACCATGACAAGTTCTTAAGAACGTTTTATCATCGGTCCAGGGATTGGTCGTTAGGTATATTCTGAACGATTTCGTGTGACATTACTTTATCTACAATCTTATTGTATTTTCTTATTGTTTTTTTTCGCAAAGTAAATTCCTGTGGATTAATAGCCTGGGTAGCGTGAGCAAGGTGTATAATGTATTGACCCATTATAGATGGGGCAAGCTCAACAGTTTTGTAGCTACGGTCAACCAATTCAAAATACAGTTTCTTGCCTCCTGTTAAACCCTTGTCATTATCCATTAGAAACGAAAGCTTTTCTCGACGTAAAACATCCGTACGATAAATACAGCATATAGTTCGATTGTAATAGCGGAATGTGCCAATGGGGTCCGGCTTGCCGAGTAATTTCCGCTTGAAGGTTCTTAAATCGGTTGCCTTTTTCAGCAGAACTCTCCAGCTCGGGATCAATTCAAGCTTACCGGAACCCACACAGGCTATATTTTCATCGTTACCGAAGTAGCTAATGAGCCTCGTGAGCCAATTATCTTTCTGAACAAAGGTGTCTGAGTGCATGGAGACAAAAAATTCAGTGTTGCAATTAGCCAGACCGAGATCCAGACCTGCGGCGTGAGCGTATCCTCCGCCCGGATTATTTTTGTCCTTTCGCTCAATCAGACGAATCCAATTTAAGCTTTTAAGATACTCTAAAGAATCATCCTGTGAATCATTATCGGTGACGATAACCTCATACGGATATTTAGTAAATTTACGAATACTGCGTAAACAAAGTCGCGTAAGGTCTAATGTTTTGTAATTCACCACGCATATCGTTGCTTTGCCTTTGACCAGATTCGACATTAGTGATGATTTTCCTCGCTCGCTCAGCGGTTACCATACATAGATTCATAATACCTTTGATAGTCCCCTGAGACGACATTCCGAAGCCAATCATGGTTTTGAAGATACCAATCTATGGTTTTGCCCATGCCCTCTTCAAAATCCACCGATGGCTGCCAGCCTAGCTCTGCTATTATTTTGCCGGCATCGATGGCGTATCGCCTGTCATGTCCGGGTCTATCGGTCACATGTTTTATCAGTGACTTTGGTTTTCCCAGTCTTTTAAGTATAATATCAATGACCTGAAGATTTGTCTTTTCATTACAGCCACCGATATTATAAATCTCACCCGGAGGTGCCTTCTGTAAGACCTGCCAGATAGCGGTGCAGTGGTCATATACGTATATCCAGTCCCTTACATATAAGCCATCGCCATAAACCGGCAGTTCTTTGTTATTGATTGCATTGTTAATCATCAAGGGTATCAATTTCTCAGGAAACTGGTAGGGGCCATAGTTGTTTGAGCATCTGGTGATATTGAATCTGACACCCCAGGTGTGCCCGAAAGCCTTTACTAAGTGGTCGGCGGCGGCTTTACTGGCTGAATATGGCGAATTCGGACTCAACGGTGTTTTCTCGGTGAATTTGCCTTCCGCTCCGAGCGCGCCATAGACCTCATCGGTAGAGATCTGAATAAAACGCTCCAGCTTCTTATTGCGGGCAGCTTCTAACAGTGTTAGTGTGCCAGTAACATTGGTTTCTATAAAGACCTTCGGCTTATTGATCGAACGGTCCACGTGACTTTCCGCAGCAAAATTAACGATCGTATGGACCTTATACTCATCAATAAGCTGTTCTATCAGCCGCCCATCGCAAATGTCGCCTTTGATAAATTTGTGGTTTGGATGGTCCAAGAAGCCTGTAAGATTTTCAAGATTCCCGGCATAGGTGAGCTTGTCTAAGTTGACTACAAAACAATCAGGATGCTCTGAAAGTGTCATACGTATGAAATTACTTCCAATAAATCCTGCGCCACCTGTAACCAAAAGTCTTCTCATAATTGCCTCAAGAAGTTTTCCAACGGAACCTGCCAAGGTGTTATAGGTTCATTCAATAAAGCCATTATTTTGCGGCAATCGAAACGGCTGTTTAAAGGCCTGGCAGCGGCAGTAATATAATCGCTGCTTTTACAAGGTAATAGCTTTACATCCATTGATAGCTTCTCAAATATAAACTTCGCCATATCATATCTGCTGATATAGCCGGCACTTGCAAAATGAAAGAAGCCCTGTGGTTTTTTGAGCAACAATTTACATATTACCTTCGCCACCTCGATTGTAGATGTTGGCGAACCTATCTGGTCATTAACCACCTTTAGCGTATTGTTAGCCTTGGCGCGTTGGATAAGCTTTGTCACAAAATTATTGCCATGTAAACCGTATGTCCACTGAATACGCATTATACAGTGGCGACAACCACTTTCAACCAAAAGCTGCTCGCCAGCCAGTTTGCTTCTGCCACATTCATTAGTAGGATTCGGTAAGTCTGTCTCGGTGTAGGGTCTATTTAGGTTGCCATCGAAAACAAAGTCTGTACTGATATGTAACAGCCACCGATTTGTTTCTTTTGCTAGAGTACCCAGTTGTCCTACTGCCTCTGCGTTGATCTTATGTGCCAATTCGCTCTCATTTTCTGCGCCATCAACATCTGTATAAGCTGCACAGTTGATGATTGTCCTGGCAGAATTAACGGCTTGCTCCAGTTGTTTAGAATTGGTTATGTCAAATTCAGGTAAGTCAAATACCTTAACGTCAAAGTCCTCATGCTGGCATGTCTCAATTAGGTCTGTGCCCAACATTCCTTTGCCGCCCAGGATGGCCACTGCCTCCTTAGCCATCTTTGCGGCTCCAGTCATACGGGATATGATTATCGTGCGCAGGGACGCGGTACTCATCCGGCTCGGCATAGTTGTAGGTTTCTGAGACCACGTTTACAATATAGGCCTCTGTCTGGCCTACACACATCCAGCCGTGCTGTACGCCAGGTGGTATCCTGACTAAGCCGGGGCAATGCTCGCCGAGGTAAAGCTCATTCACTG
>CAZVUF010000002.1:0-33651 GCA_964629355.1 uncultured Pirellulales bacterium
GCTCAGTACTCGCTTGACGTAGCGATGGATTATATTGCATTGGGCCTCGATACCGAGAAAACTGTTTTCTGGCGACAGTCTCATGTGCCAGAGGTCACTGAATTGACTTGGCTGCTTTCCTGCATAACGCCTATGGGCCTATTGCAAAGATGTGTCAGCTTCAAGGACAAAGTCGCTCAGGGTTTCAGTCCGAATCACGGCCTGTTCGCTTATCCTGTGCTTCAGGCCGCCGATATCCTGATTTACAAATCCGACCTCGTTCCAGTCGGCGCCGACCAGAAACAGCATATCGAGGTAACCCGCGATATTGCCATTCGTTTCAACAATACTTACGGTGAAATCTTTATCATACCGTCTGAATACATCATCGAATCTGTAGCTGTTGTCCCTGGTATTGATGGACAAAAAATGAGCAAAAGTTATGGAAATACAATCGAGATATTCGAGCCTGAAGATAGCGTCAGAAAAAAAATTATGCGTGTCGTTACCGACTCAACCCCAGTAGAAGAGCCGAAAAACCCCAACAAGTGTAATGTCTTTGCACTTTTGAAGCTTGTCGCCTCGCCCGATGAGTTAACTGAGTGGGAGAATAAATACCGCAGCGGTGGTACAGGTTATGCTGAGACAAAAAAACGCTTGGCCGAGTTGATTGTAGAGTATTTCAAGCCCTACCGACAAAAAAGGGACGAGCTTGAAAAAAATATTGATTATGTAAAAGAAATATTGGCTAATGGTGCCGGGCGAGCGAAAGCTATAGCAGCAGAAACTCTTACCCAGGCCCGAAAAGCCGTAGGCTTAGGAGCATAATGATGGAAGACAAACTCGTTACAATTGCAAGTTTTACAGATTATATAGAAGCCGAGATGGCCCGGCAGTTGCTTGCAGATTACGGAATCAAAGCAGTTGCAACCGGTCAGAATGCTTCAAATATATACCCGATACCTGCTGTGGAGGGGCCGGAGCTGCAAGTCCTTGAGAGCCAAGCCGGGCAAGCACGGCAGATTTTAGAATCCCACAAAAAGCAGGAAACCTTAGAAGACGATGAAGATTCTGCGGAACCAACGGAAACAAACTCGTTTCTAATGGATCAGGAGCAATAATTGACTGATTATCGTGTCAACCTTGATATGTTTGTAGGACCTCTGGATTTGCTTTTATACCTGGTCCGCAAAGAAGAGGTAGATATTTACGATATTCCCATCGCTAAAATAACCGACCAGTACATCGAATACATCGAAATACTCAAAAGCCTTAACATCGATTTAGCCGGTGACTTTTTAGTAATGGCTGCAACATTGATGGAGATAAAATCGGCAATGCTCCTGCCCAAGGCATCACCTGCTCAGCTTGCGGATGATGATTTGGCCGACCCTCGTGCGGAGCTAATTCGCCAGCTTCTCGAATATAAAAGGTTCAAGGACGCCGCCAATCTGCTCAATGCCGCTGCGGATGAGCATAGCCAGCGTTTTTCTCGTCCGGATACTGTTATCGAACTATTAAAGCCCGAGGCCGAACCCCAGTTCGACATTGAACAGGTAAGTGTTTGGGATCTACTTGAGGCATTCGATGCTATATGCAGGGCTACGGGTCTCGGTCGGGACATAAGCCACATTAAGGATGATACACCTATAGATTTGTATCAAATAGAGATTCTGCATCGCCTGCAGACGGAAGGCCCAGTGACCTTTGAGCGCGTTTTCGAGTCCAAGCCCGGTCGGGTCGTGATGATCGGCTTATTTTTAGCACTTTTGGAATTGATTCGGGAAAAGTTAGTCTGGGCGGAGGCCGCCGAGAGTGGATCACCATCACAACTTTACTTACGCGCCTTAACCGACGAACCAGCCGAACAGGCTGTCGAAAAAGCCATAATTGCTGTTGGCGGAGCCATTAGCGATAATACCGCTCAAATCGAGCAGCGACGTCAACCTCCTATTCTGATTAACGAATTACCACCAAAAAGAAGACCGGCAGCTTCGCTTGATAAACAGGAGCGAGGAAAAATAGAATCTGCCCGGGAAAACCAGCAGCAAACAGCCAATTAGTATTTGACAATCCGACAATTCACAAATAATATAATATTTTCCTTTTTGGGTAAATGCCTTAGATTACCGATTTTTAGGTCCGGATTCATTTGCCTCTTGCGTAAGCGGACCCAAAAGGGAGTTTTCTAAAAAGTAAGAAAAGACGTAGGGAGCGCAATTATAAATTACGTTTCCTATGATGGAATAAATTTACTCTTGCCGAACCGGCGAGGCAAAATAATAAGGATGAACTAATGGCTGGTAATGTAATTGAACTAACAGATTCCACTTTTGATGAGGTTGTTTACAAATCTGATGTGCCGGTGCTTGTCGACTTCTGGGCGCCGTGGTGCGGGCCGTGTAAAATGATGGCTCCTATCTTGGGAGAGGTTGCAGATGAATATGCGGGCAGGGCAAAAATTTGCAAGCTAAATACTGATGATGCTCGTGATAGTGCTATAGAGTTCGGCATAAATGCGATACCGACCACAATTTTATTCAAAGACGGCCAGGTAAAAAAGAAATGGGTTGGCCTAACTGGTAAAAAAGACCTCACTACAGCTATCAATGAATTGCTCTGAAATACACAAGGTTTTGTGAATAGAATATAGGAACAATGCCACACAAAATTCTGGCCAAGAAACAACTTTCGGATGATGTATTTGTTGCTGAGATTGAAGCCCCGCTTATAGCAAAAGCCAGAAAGCCAGGCCAATTTATCATCCTCAGTATAAACAATGAATACAGCGAGCGAATTCCTTTGACTATCGCTGATGCCGATCCACAAAAAGGAACCATTAGTTTGATTTGGCAGCGGGTCGGCAAAACTACCGCTGAGTTAGCTGATTTGAAACAAGGCGATGAAATTGCCAATGTCTCTGGACCACTTGGCAGGCCCACACATATCGAAAACTTCGGCACTGTAGTTTGTGTCGGCGGCGGTATCGGCAATGCGCCCTTACTGCCTATCGCCAAAGCTTTGAAAGAAGCTGGCAATAAAATCGTCAGTATCATTGGTGCAAGAAACAAAAAGCTATTGATCCTCGAAGAACAATTCGCTCAGATAAGTAATGAGCTGATAGTCACAACCGATGACGGCTCATACGGACGCAAAGCACTTGTGACCGAGCCGCTAAAAGAAGTTTGTCAGCGAGAACACAAGCCGGCCCAGGTTTTCGTCATCGGCCCAGCGATAATGATGAAATTTTGCTGCGAGGTAACGAAGCAGTTTAATATCCCCACGCAGGTCTCACTCAATACGATAATGGTTGACGGTACCGGCATGTGCGGCGGCTGCCGCGTCGAAATTGACGGCAAGCCCAAATTTGTATGTGTCGATGGTCCAGAGTTTGACGGCCATAAAGTAAATTTCGACCTGATGATAAAAAGACTAAATGCCTATAAAAACCAGGAACAAAAGGCACACGAACAATACTCAAAGCACCGATGTAAAATAGGTCTGGACAAAACTTGAAATCTACCGAAATTGAATATATTTAGCCCCGCAATTTATTGCAGGGTCATACTGATGGGGTAATGGAACAAGATAAACAGAAACTTTTACAACAGCTTCTGGAAAAGCACAAGGCTGGACAGCTTAAACCTGCCGAACGATATAACATCCCGCCTCAACCGATGCCTGAGCAGAATCCCGAAGAGCGAGTACAAAACGTCAATGAAGTGGCATTGGGTTATACCGAGACACAAGCTCGGCTGGAAGCGCTGCGCTGCCTTGGATGTAAAAACGCTCCATGCGTCGAGGGTTGTCCGGTACGAATAAAGATAAAAGATTTTATAGCTGCCATTGCCGATGGCGACTACAAAAAAGCGCTGGACATTATCAAAGAAAATTCATTATTGCCTGCGGTATGCGGTCGAGTCTGTCCCCAGGAAGTTCAGTGCCAGCTAACCTGTACAGTTGGTCGAAAGTTTAAAGACCCCACCAAAGCTGTTTCAATAGGTCGGCTTGAAAGGTTTGTTGCCGACTTCGACCATGATAACGAGAGCATCCCCGCGGTGGCACCTGAAACCAGGATGAAAGTCGCCATAATCGGCTCAGGCCCAGGTGGTATTGTCGCCGCTGCTGACACCAGAAGAGCAGGCCACGATGTCACAATATTTGAGGCCTTCCATAAGCCTGGTGGCGTAATGGTCTATGGAATTCCAGAGTTCAGACTCCCTAAGGCTATCGTCCAAGATGAAATCGATATACTGAAAAAAATGGGGGTGAAAATCGTCTGCAATTTCGTTGTCGGCAGAACAAGAACCATCGACCAGTTGATGAAAGAGGACGGCTTTGACGCAGTCTATATTGGTGTCGGAGCGGGTCTTCCGAGCTTTATGGGTATCGAAGGTGAGTCGCTCATAGGTGTATACAGCGCAAACGAGTATCTAACGCGTGCCAATCTTATGAAGGCCTACAACTTCGGCAAAGGGGCTGATACTCCGATTGCGGTCTCAAAGAAGGTGGCTGTGGTCGGTGGCGGCAATGTCGCTATGGATTCAGCAAGAACAGCCGTTAGACTTGGTGCTGAAAAAGTTTATTTAGTTTATAGAAGAACCGAAAAGGAAATGCCCGCCCGGATCGAAGAAGTCCATCACGCAAAGGAAGAAGGTGTACAATTCCATATACTGCAGAGTCCAAAACGAATCATCGGCGACGAAAACAGCCGAGTGACAGCTATCGAATGCCTGAAGTATCGCCTCGGTGAACCGGATGAGTCAGGAAGACGAAGACCCATTCCAATCGAGGGTTCGGAGTTTAGAATTGACGTGGATACGGTAATTATAGCTATAGGTAATATTGCAAATCCCCTGATTCGCCAGACTACGCCCGATCTTGAGTTCAACAAGTGGGGAAATATTGTTGTTGACGAGAACTGCAAGACCTCAATGGAGGGCGTTTATGCCGGGGGGGACATAGTCCTTGGCGCTGCAACTGTAATTCTCGCTATGGGCCAAGGCCGAATTGCCGCCGCGGCGATTAACAAATATCTTGCATCAGGAACCCCCAAATAAAAAAATTTAACCCCGCAGTTTACTGCGGGATTTACAATCGCGATCTATTGCAGGATTCACAAATCTTGCAGTATTTTTAAATCCTGCGGACTTAATCTGCTCTGCCGGCTTAATAGTTTCTGAAATTCCTCCTGGTTCATCCACGTTACTTGTCCATCCAGTTGGAGGACCACGTATCCATCGTTAAGAATCGAAGCCCGGAAATTTTTTTCTACATAGGCCAGAATCTCGTCGGGAGGTGAATCAACGTCGATCCACTGAGCTCGATACTGTAATTTATCCAGACGAACCTCTTCTTCCAGTTTTCCCTGGATGCCTTTTACATCATCTCCTGATGGCAATGAGCCATGCTCCTTTCGATATTGCAGGACAACTTGACCGAGCTGCTCCATAATCTGTATCGTTTCCGATCGGCTGACCCATTGTTTGAGGTTAATCATAATTACGACCGCTGCTGCCGTAATTAACAGAATGATTATGGATTCCGTTAATAGTGCTTTCTGGCGTTTGTTCACCCCGTTAGAAACCTCCCATTCTGAATTTTTATTCCCTTATTGTATTACCCCGTTTCTTATTGGCTTTCTAACAGGGTTCATAATTTGCTGTTTGTTGTCTGTGATGTATGTCACGAGTCACGGCTGGATTCCCACAACGCGGGGGCCCTCCATGATTTTTACTTTGTCGTCCTGAACCAGTATTTTGCCTTCAGCGAACAGCCTTATAGCGTGTGGATATGCGATACATTCCTGCTTAAAGACTCTGGCGGCAAGCGTGTCTGGGTTGTCTGTTTCTTTGACCTCGCAAGCTCGCTGGACGATTATTGGCCCTTTATCATATTCATTAGTGCAGAAATGTACTGTGCAGCCGCTGATTTTACATCCTGCTGCCAGCACCGCTTCGTGAACGTGATGTCCCCACATGTCTTGGCCGCCGAAGCTCGGCAAGAGAGCCGGATGTATATTCATCACGCGGTTTTCGTATCTCGCAGGTATTTTCCAAAGACACAACCACCCGCCTTGGATTACCAAGTCAACATTTGCAGCGACAAGCTCATTTTCGATACGTTTGCTGAATTCATCGACGTCGGGATAGTCTTTTTTGCGAATGATTATTACATTCAATCCCGCATTTTTTGCCTTTTCGACACCTGCAACATCGGAGCGTGAACTTATTACGACAGCAACTTCGGCATTAAGCCGGCCTTTCTTGATATGTTCAAGGATATTCATCAACGTTGTGCCGCCACCGCTGATTAAAACGCCCAGTCGGATTGGCTTTGTGTTTTGCATGGCAGGCATCCCAACGACGGCTGGTGATTCAAAATCTCGTCCGAGATTCAAAGCCTGGTTTACAAGCTTGTCGGCATTTTTATTTTTTTCTCTGGGGACAAAAGTAATTTTGTAGTTCTCGAACTTTCCAAGCAGTTGGACAGCTTGCTGAAAAAGTTGTTTGATTTGCTCGCTTTTTACTTTGTATTCACCGTTTATCTGTCTGACGAGCAGTTCACTGTCGCTAAAAACTGTAATCTGTTTAGTCCCAAGCTCTTGTGCTGCTTCGAGGGCTTTTACCAGGCCGGTATATTCTGCTACGTTATTTGTAGCTTGGCCTAAAAAAAAGCTTTTTGCCTGCAGTTGATTTCCTTCGGCATCATTCAGGACGAAACCGGCAGCCGCTGGGCCTGGATTGCCTCTGCTGGCACCATCTATGTGAACTATTATCTCTTCTGAATTCATTAGTTTAGATTGGCTTAAATCGCCAATTTACTAATCCACTAATCCTCTGCTTCAATATTGCCAAGCACAATTATTCTGGTGCAATTTGGGCAGCGGATAATATCATCCTTGGTCATAAGCAGATTGACGAACTCGGCGGCGATATTCATAAAGCAGCCCCCACAGCTATAGACTGCTGTTCTGCCTTCCTGCTGCTCAACCACCGCCACCGCTTGGCCATCGTATGTTTCGGCGACACGTTTGAATATATTCAGCGGCTCGGAGGGTATAGTCTGTGCAAGTTGATCCCAGTCATTCTGGATTTCCTCGGTTTTGATCTGATGCTTTTTGGCCTCTTTTTCTGCTTTTGTCCGGGTCTCATCGAGTTGTTTTTTTCGCCTCTCTATCTCCTCGCGGAGACTATTACGCTCAGCCTCAGCGGTCTCTAAATCTTTCATCAATTCCAGAGCTTGTGTTTCGAGTTTGGAATTGTCGGCCTTGGTGGTATTTAGCTGGGTGAGCAGGGCTGCATATTCTTTGTTTGTTTTAGAGGCGTTCAGTGCCGCTCTTAATTTGGCTATCTCTTCGTCTCTTGTTTTCAAATCCAATTCCAGACGGTCACACTGAAGCTTGGTTAGCTGAATCTCCTCTTTTTTGACTTCGAGCGCGTTTTGTAGGCTGCGGACTTGATTTTCCTCGATAATTACGCTTCTTCTACATCTGGCCAGTTGTGCTTTTGCCTCTCGTAGACGATTTTCGATATCCTGAAGTTTGATCAGGCTATTCAATACCGGTCCCATTTATGCTCCTTTAGGTCCCGCTAAGCGAGATCCTTTGTTACTCTGCGAAGTCGCTGCTAAGCACGAGATCGCCGGGTTAAATTGTTGAATCCTTGATTATGCTATTATTTTTGGTAATCTGCAATAAAATATTTTAGCTTTTTATTTTGCAGTATTCTGCGGGCGTAAGAACTTCTGTAGCGATATGCAACAACATTCTCGACAAGATGTTATCTTCTATTGTCGTTCAACGGTGGACAAAACAGGCATAGTAATGGCACAAAAGAAACATGAATGGGTGAGCCCAAAAAGGTCCTGCCGGAAAATCTGGTCGCTTCGATCTTGCTAACTTGTGTAACCGGTCGGTTATGGGTGGATTAAATGCGTCGATTTTTGACTTGACAGATTAAGATAGTTTATTGTTAATTTTGTCTTTTTACCTGTTCTGATCATAAGGCATATCAGAAATGATTAATGTTTGTAAAATTCGATGCGATAATACTCATGTTCAGCTCCTCTTGGCATGTAGTTTTGGACATTCTTTATGAGCAGAATATGGCTAACAAGAATAATCACATCCAGTTTTCATCGCTCTTTAGACCAACCGAGGTTATTTGTCAAACCGACCAAACCGACCGTGATGCGCTGTTAAAAAGCCTGCTTGAGGTGCTTGCCTATCAGCGCGGCATCGGCAATGTCGATGAAGCATGCTCCGCCGTGCTGAATCGGGAAAATGAGATGTCCACAATTGTAGCGCCCGGCATAGCGATGCCTCACGCTCGGCTGGAAGCCATTCATCAAATAGTAATAGGTGTAGCAACATCCAAAAACGGCATAATCTATGATAAAAGCAATCCCGACAAGTTAATCAAGCTCATTATTCTCACCTTGGCTCCGAAGGACGCTCCAGGAGCATATCTTCAGGCGATTAGCTCTTTAGCTAATATTTGCAAGGACCCTACGACTGCGGACATTGTGGCGAATTTGCCTACACCTGAAAAAATCTGGAGCTTTTTCGAGCAGGGCGGCCTGGTTCTGCCAGACCATTTGTGTGCACGCGATGTGATGGAGCCGGGAGAGGCACAGTTGCAGGAATATGACACGCTGGAGCGGGCGATAGATTTGTTTGTTCACCACAGACTCAATGAGCTGCCGGTCGTTGATAAGGACGGCGAGCTCATCGGTGTCGTGACAACATACGAGCTGCTGCGGGTGTGCCTGCCGGATTATATTCTCTGGATGGAAGACCTGACGCCAATTATGAACTTTGAGCCTTTTGCGGAAATTCTTCGAAAAGAAAGCAAGACCTGGCTGACAGAAATAATGACAAGCGATTATGCCGTGGTTGAGGACACTGCACCTGCGATTCAGGTTGCCAAGGAAATTACGCGACAGAAGGCCAACCGAGCTTATGTGGTGCGAGGTAAAAAGTTTCTGGGGGTGGTGTCATTGGAAAGATTCCTTAATAAGATTCTGCGGGAGTAGGCGATGGCCTTGCCTTATATAAAAAAGGAGACGATTTACACAGCCGGACGAGTGGGCATTCTGCTCGGCGTCAGCGGCTTTGTCGGGCTGCTCGGGTATTCATTCGGGCTGGACAGGCAGCAGATCATCTCGTGCTCAATCTTCATTATGATAATAATGGCGACGCTTCTATTCTGGAAGCTTCGTCTGGCTATTGCCTTTGTCGGCATAGGTGCTCTTATGGGCGCCAACGTGCTGACGCTTCCTACCTTCATCCGTGAATGCAAGCTGGATGTGATACTTTTTCTGGTCGGCATGATGGTTACTGTCGGTGTGCTCAAAGAGCTGGGTCTGTTTACATGGATAATTCAACAAGTCATAGCTCTTAAGGGGATAACCGGTCCCAAATTTGTTATCATTATTGTTTTTCTCGGGGCCTTCATGGCCTGCGCTGTGGATGAGGTTACATCTATTGTATTTGTTGCTACGCTGATATTTCAGGTTTGTGACACTCTAAAGGTGCGTCCGATTCCGTTTATTATTATTGCGGTTATGGGCACTAATATAGGCTCAAGCGGAACTATGCTGGGCAATCCTGTCGGAATTCTGATCGGGCAGAACGCTTCGCCGCCTCTTAGCTTTATGGATTTTTTACACTGGTCGTTTCCGATTATGCTGGTTACTCTGTCGATTTCGCTTGTCCTGCTGATGTGGTGGTTCAGGCGTGACATTGCTCTTTTATCACAACGACTTGAAGCCCGTCGGGAAATGGGGCTGGGATTAGGCCCGCTTGTTCAAGTCCCGTACAAACGTGGGCTTGCTGTTTTAGTGGGTATGATACTATTCATTGCTCTGCACCATCATCTTGAGACTAGGCTGGGGCTGGCTCCTAACACTGTTTTGATAGTGGCCCCGCTGGTGATTGCAGGTCTTCTGATGCTCTGGCGCCACGAACGGTCGCGCCACTATATCGAGTCGGATGTTGAGTGGTGGACTCTTTTATTCTTTATGATGCTCTTTGCAGTGGCTGGCACCCTTGAAGAGACTCGGGTGACACAAAGAATTGCGGACTATTTTCAACAAGCTTTCGGCAATCGGCTTTCGATCCTGACGCCGGTGGTCATTGGTACTTCTGCCATCGGCTCAGCTTTCGTGGACAATATCGTCTTTGTCGCGGCTTTTATGCCGGTTGTTGAAAAACTTCAACAGACACCTTTATTGTGGGCTTTGTTGCAGGGGACATGTCTCGGCGGAAACATCACAATGATAGGCTCTACCGCTAATATTGTGGCGCTGGGGATGCTTGAAAAACGCTACCGAACACACATTCACTTCCTTGAGTGGCTCAAAGTCGGTCTGATTGTGGGAACTCTCTCATGTCTGATAGCGTGGGGTGGAGTTGCACTTCTGTCGCCCTATATGCCGACCGTCAAGCAGCGCCAAATGCACAGACAGGTTCTGCCTGAGGGGCTGCATGAACAAACTAATGCAATAGAAAAACCTCAGCCGAGTAATCACTTTTGACCTTTTTAAGTCTTGAGGGATTAACACTCCCTGACGGTCACGGCTTAGAGATACAGCGCGGTCGTGGTGTTTAATGGTAAAAAAACGGTAAATTTGGTGCCCTGTTCGAGCTGACTTTCAACTTCAATTCTTCCGTTGTGCATATTTACAATTTCCTTGATAATCGCAAGGCCTAATCCTGTTCCCGGGATACCCTTACCCGATTGATGAACTCGGTAAAATCGGTCAAATATCTTGGGAAGAGCTTCTTTGGGTATGCCCATGCCGGTATCGCTAACAAGAATGATGAGCTCCTGCCCTTCGCGTCGGACTGAAATAGATACTTCGCCATTTTCAGGTGTAAACTTAATTGCGTTGTTTACAAGATTCATAACCATAGATTGTATCTTGCCTTCGTCGCCCTGGAGCTGGCCAAGATCGTCGCCAATGTCCGTTTTTAACTTGATATTCTTTTTGTCGGCTAAGTGCTGCAATCCCAATAAAACCTGATCGATGACGGTGGAAATATCCACCGGTTCACGTGAAAATTTGACAGCTCCGGATTCAATCCGTGATATTTCCAGAAGACTTTCGATCAGATTTTTTAATATATCTGATTCCTCATCAATAATAGTTAAAAACTCACGCATGGTTTGTTCAGGCATATTTGGGTCGCGCAGCATTGTTTCTGCATATGCCTTTATGGCAGTCAATGGCGTACGCAATTCATGTGAAACAGATGAAACAAAATCTGTTTTCATACGATCGATTTCTCGCTCACGAGCGACATCGCGTAGTATCATAACCACGCCAATAATAGTTTCGTCTTCTTTGCAAATAGGCGAAGCAGTGGTGGAAATGGGACACTTGTTGCCGTCTTTTGCGATAAGAACATCCCGGTCGGTGCCGCTTTCTATGCTGCCTGAATGAAGCACCACGTCAATAGGACTTCGAACAGTCTTTTTGCTTTTATCATCGATAATGTGGAGAATCTCATCGACCATTTTTGTTTGGGCATTTTCGAAGCTCCACCCTGTGAGTTCTTCGGCTACTTTATTAAACAAGATAATGTGTTTCTGGGCATCTACTGCGATGACCCCATCCGACATACTGGAAAGGGTTACTGCCAGAAGCTCCTTTTCTGCTGCAAGCTGCTCGGTTCGCTGCGCAACTTGTGCTTCGAGGTTGTTATGATATTCTTTTAGAGCATCCTTTGTCTTTTTGTGTGTAATGGCTTGTTCTACAACCTGCGGCAGAACTTTCAGGTAATTACATTCGACGTCTTTTATCATGTAGTCATAAGCACCGGCTTTCATAGCCTTAATGGCGATTTCCTCGTCACCTGCACCGGTAGCAAAGATAACAGGCATATCTCCTGTTAAATTAAAAACGTCAAACGCCGTACCATCGCCGAGAGAGTAATCACTAATTACAACATCGAATCTTTCGGAATTCAGAATGCTTTTAGCTTGTGTAAAAGAGTTGGCTATCTTGTAATCGTATGCAAGCTCTTGCTCTGTGATTAGCCGCTCAAAAGCCATCTGATCGAGCTTGTCATCTTCGATAAGTAAAACTTTGTATTCTGTATTTTTTGTAATCTTATCGCTCACTTGGTAATTTACTTAAACACCAGTATGTATAGACTGTTCCAAATGCCTTAACAAAGTGGTCAAAGTCAACGGGTTTGACGATATAGCCAGCTACGCTCAGACTAAAGCTTTCCTCGATATCCTGATCCATTTCAGACGTGCTCATTACTATAACAGGAATGCTTTTCAATGTTTCATCGGCCTTTATAGTTTTCAGCAGCTCAAGACCTCCTATTCTTGGGATATTTAAATCCAGAATGATTATAGAGGGTTTCGTTTTGGTTCCATCTTCTAAATACTCCAATGCTTCTCCGCCGTTTTTTAAATGGATCAAGTCATTGAGAATCTTTAGGTGCTGAAGTGCTTTCTTAATCGTCATGAAATCTACAATGTCATCTTCAATTAATAGAATTGGTTTTAACATTTTCATTTTCAAGCTCCGCTTCTCGCTTATGTATTATAGAGAAGAATATGCTTCCTTAGGTTCATCTTGATTCCTCATAAACTCTACCGTTATAGATTCGATGGCAAAGAAAAATTATTAATGATTAGGGTCGAATAATCAGTGCTCAGCTTATCATTCATCATAGTTGGTACGAAGTTGGCGGATGACGCTGACCAGCCGCTGATACACCCCCCCCAACTTCGGCGACGCCCTTTTTCTGTTCTTAATACCTTTCAGGTTGATGGCCCACCGCTTCTATGCAGAGTCAATAGGGCCGCTTTTTATCTGTTTTTCACCATTTATACATTTCTCTAATTTTTTCTTGATGGTTTTGCCCAGCTGCATCGGGTCGAATGGCTTGGTTATATAGTCATCGGCGCCTTCACATAAGGCTCGCCCTACATCGGCCATCATTCCCTTAGCTGTCAACATAAAGACCGGAATATTTTCGGTCGTTTTGTCCTGTTTAAGCCTGGAGAGAACTTCAAGTCCATCCATCTCCGGCATCATCCAATCTAACAAAACCACATCAGGTTGTAGCTCTTTGGCAAGCTCAATAGCCTTTGGACCATCCGAAGCCTGGTGTACTTCAAATCCATCTAATCTTAAATTATATTCCAGGACTCTGCGTATATACTCTTCGTCTTCGACGATCAATACGGAAATCCTTCTATTCATTATTGTGTTTCCACGTATATCTCGATGGGATTTTCCCTGAAGAAATTCGTAACTTACATTTCGCCTATGGCTTTATAATTTGTCGTTGCTGTCTTATCTGGCATCGAATTCCCAAAGAAACCGTTAGCATCCACGACCCCCAGTTCAAAACCCCCATAAACGAGCAATTTCAGACTATTACCTGTTCATAATTATCGTCATATCAGGAGAGTAATATAAAAGAAAAAAAGTTTTTTGCAAATTGTAGGTCAAATAAATTCAGCGATTTTATCAAATTTTTAAGCACCATATCGGCGATAAACATCCTGAATGTAGCAAATTCTATCATGGGTTGTTCGGCTTTGTATCTTGACAGTTTGCAGTGCTTGTCATACTATCGGTACCTGCCGGTAACGGACCTGTTATCCTTCCGGCTACAAAGGGGATGCCAGCATCTATGAATAAAAAAGTAGCTATCTTGGGTTCGACAGGATCAATCGGCAAGAACGCACTGCGGGTGATAGACGCCCTTGAGTCACAGTACCAAATTTTAGCACTAAGCGCCCACTGTAATGTAGAGCTTTTGGCTGAACAAGCACGGCAGTATAAGCCGAAGTATATTGCTGTTACAGATTCGGATTACGCAGGGCAGCTTCGAGGAATGACAGGCGATTTGGATGCTGAGATACTGAGCGGGCCGGATAGTTTAATAAAACTTGCGGAGCTTGAAGAAGTCGATATCGTTCTCAGCGCAGTTGTTGGAGCTGCGGGATTGCCTTCGGTTCTTGCAGCGGCCAGGCGAGGCAAGAGACTTGCAATAGCAAACAAAGAGCCGCTTGTTATTGCGGGCGAGCTGCTTACAAAGACCGCAAAAGAAAACAACAGCACGATTCTGCCGATAGACAGTGAACACTCGGCAATCTGCCAGGCCTTGCAGGCCGGTCGTCGCGAAGAAGTCAATAAAATTATTCTAACTGCTTCCGGCGGACCGTTTAGAGAGCTAACTTCTGAGGATTTGCAAAGTGTAACATTGGAGCAGGCACTTTCGCATCCCGTCTGGAATATGGGGCCGAAGATCACCATTGATTCCGCGACAATGATGAACAAGGCGCTGGAAGTTATTGAAGCTCATTGGCTCTTCGATATGCCGGCGGATAAAATCGAGGTTTTAGTGCATCCGGAATCTATTGTCCATTCATTAGTCGAATTTGTTGATGGCTCGGTTATAGCACAGTTAAGTGAGCCTGACATGTGTCTGCCGATACAGTATGCGTTGACATATCCGGCACGTGTTGCTGGTATTAGTAAGCAATTGCGACTGGAAGAGATAGGCCAACTAACTTTCGAGAAACCCAATTTGAAGACATTTCGTGCGCTGTTCTTAGGTTTCGAGGTTGTGCGGACAGGTGGCACCGCTGCTGTTGTTTTCAACGCAGCCAATGAGGCGGCTGTGCAGGAATTTCTGGCGGATAAAATCAGGTTTGTGAACATTGTGGAATTGATCGAGCATTGTTTGAACAAACATGATATTAAAAGAAATGTGTCTCTCGAAGAGATTTTGCAGATAGATGACTGGGCAAGAAGAGAGGTTCGAAATCAAGTGCATAAGAATAAAATCGTGAAACAAAGTATGAATAGCTGCTGATCGAACATGGCTTGAGAGGTTGTTTTAATGTCTAAATCGAAAAGTTTAATGAATAAAAAATCGCGAGGATTTTTTTGGTTCTTGGTCTTTGCAGCAGCTATTTATCTGATTGTTCGGCACATCAGCGTCTTTGGCAATGTGCTGCTGGTGTTGGTTGGATTCGGAGTTGTTGTTATCGTCCATGAATTTGGTCATTTTATTATTGCAAAGCTGTCGGGTATAAAGGTTGAAGCATTTTCTATTTTTATGCCGCCTACATTACTGGGCGTGCGTAAAACGAAAGATGGTTTTAAGTTTCGTTTTCTGCCAAAGCTTTTCTCCATGGAAGATGATGAGTCTAATGAGTTCACCTGTGGTTTAACGGACTCAACGGAGGATGCGAAAGACACAACCAGTGAGACCGAATATCGCATCGGACTTATTCCATTCGGCGGTTTTGTAAAAATGCTGGGCCAGGATGATACCGGTCCGGTTAAATCCACCTACGATCCACGTTCGTTTGCCAATAAGCCGGTCAGCACACGAATTGCAGTTATAGCTGCCGGTGTAACTTTTAACGTTATCAGCGCCGTTATCATTTTTATGATAGTTTTTCTGATTGGAATAAACTTGACACCTGCAGTGGTTGGTGAAGTGGTGCCAAATTCGCCTGCGGCGCGGGCGGGACTGAAGCCGGGCGATGAGATAGTTGAGATTGCTGGCAAGAGCGAGGACCTGGACTTCAGTAATATTTTGTTGGCGGCTGCTTTGTCGGATGACGGAGAAAAGGTTGCGTTAACAGTAAGACACGAGGATGGTTCTATTGAAGATTTTGCGCTTGTCGCTGAGCAGCTGCCCGGAGAGCCGATGAGGGTTTTTGGTATCGCTCAGCCAGTGGATTTGACCGTAGCAGAGGTTTCGGACCCTAATGCCCTACTTAAAAAAACCGGGTTGCTCCCCGGAGACCGCATAAAGTCTGTTAATGGCACGGAAGTGCAAAACTATTGGGATTTGGAGGAAATAGTTCGGAATGCTCTTGTGCCGGAAGTAACACTGGTGGCTGAGCGAGCTAAAGGCTCTGGCGATAGTGAGTTAATTAAATCCCAAATTCGGCTGGATTTGCTCCATACCGAGGTTGAGGTTAAGACCGAATCTGACCTTAACCACATTTGTTACATCGTACCACGTTTGAAAATAATAGCTCTTTTCAGCAAGCCAGTCCCTGTAATAAATAAGCTTCTTTCTGTGCCGAGTAAAATTATAAATAAGCTGAAGGTTATATTCGTCAAGGTACCTGTAGAAAGCAGTGGTGTTGACACCAGTCGCAGATTACAAATCGGAGATGTTATTCTTGCGGCTGGTAATGTTGAAAATCCGACATTTAAAGAGCTGCGCGATGTAACTGCAGAATATGAGGATAAAGAACTCCCCGTCAAGGTATTACGTATGGATGTCAATGGGGTTGAAGAGACCCTTACAATTACAGTTAAACCCTGGCGTCTACGAGCCAGTGACAGGGTGTTCTTTGGTATTGCGCCTGTACTTGATGCCGAACATCCAGTTGTTGCCAAGACTATCTCTGTGGAGGATGGTCCACCAAAGTTGGAAATTCCGCGTGGTGCTGTGATTACATCTGTTGACGGCAAAAAAGTATCAAACTTTTACGATATAATCAAGGAGATACGCCAACATACTGGTGAACGAATTAAAATTGATTATCTTGACGGTGAAACACCGGGCAGTGTTACTTTGGATATATCCGCCTACAAGAATCCTATAACTGTCAAATCCACCTTTGCCGAATACATTCCTTTTAAAACCTTGGAAATAACCTACAGGGCGACCGGGCCGATACACGCAGTTAAAATGGGATACAAAAGGACTGTTATGTTTATTACCCAGACATATTTGACACTAAAGCGCCTGATTGGCGGGGTTATCAGTCCCAAACTTCTATCGGGGCCTGTCGGAATTATAGCGTTTAGTTATCGCATTGTTGCTGAGCAGCCGTTGGTTTACTACGTTTATTTTCTCGGCCTTATAAGCGCCGCCATTGCTGTGTTTAACTTGCTGCCTTTACCGCCTTTGGATGGAGGTTTGATTGTTCTTATGCTGATAGAGAAAGTCAAAGGTTCGGCTTTGAACGAGCGGACCCAAGGGGTCATAGCTTATGCTGGCTGGGTATTTATAGGAACTCTTCTTCTCTACGTGACATTTAATGATGTTGTAAGGAACTTTTTTAGCTAAGTGATTAAGTATGAACTTTCCCATAATCAGAGAAAGGTTCGTCCTTGCCGAATGCGGTAAAGACGCAATTGGAGAGGTTACAAATGATAGCAAATCAGCACAGCAAAACGCTAAAAAAAACAAAAGGACGATTTTTTGAATCAGTGAAAGGGGAGTATCCAAGAGTGCAAAGTAGTGAAGAATATCACAAAGGTATATTCAGTGCTCTCGAGGAAGCGGATAATGAAGTTTGCCGCCTGATAGCAAAAGAATACCAAAGACGGCAGAACACCCTGCAACTTATCGCCGCGGAGAACCAATGCTCGATGGCCGTTTTAGCAGCCCTCGGCTCAGTGGTGCAGAATAAAACGGCCGAAGGTTATCCAGGAGCCAGACTACACGGGGGCTGCGAGGTTGTTGACGAGATAGAAAGATTGGCTGTAGCCAGAGCCATAGAGGCCTTCGATGCGAAATATGCAAATGTTCAGCCGCATTCCGGTTCAGCGGCCAATCAAATCGTCCTTACCGCATTGTTGCAAAGTGGTGACAGGATACTCAGTCTGGCACCGGACCATGGTGGACATTTTTCGCATGGAGCAAGCATTTCTTTTAGCGGTAAATTCTTCAATGTAGAGAATTACTTTGTTGGCAAAGAGATTTTTGTTCTGGATTATGAGACAATAAGAGAGCAGGCGATTGCATTTAAACCCAAATTGATTATATGTGGTGCTAGTGTCTATCCGAGAAAAATAGATTTTAAGATATTCAGAGAAATTGCGGATGAGGTTGGAGCTTATCTTTTAGCGGACATTTCACACATATCCGGTTTAGTGATAGCAGGAGCTCATCCTTCACCTGTTGATTATGTGCACTTTACTACGACAAGCACGTATAAGCCGGGAGGACCCCGTGGCGGGTTGATAGTGATGGGTAAAGACTACGACCAGCAAATAAATGTGGGAACAAAGTCGGCATTTCTTTGGGAGCATATTCAGAATGCAACATTTCCGGGCGTACAGGGAACGCCTTATATGAATAATATTGCAGCCAAAGCCGTTTTCTTAATAGAAACCCTTTCGGATGAATACAAAGCCAGGCAGTTCAAAATCATAGAAAATGCAAAGGCACTTGCAAACAGCCTTGTGAGCTTGGGCTGTAATGTTGTAACAGGAGGAACGGATAACCACATGATTCTGGTAAATGTGGCCAATTTCAGAGATGGCTTAACGGGTGTTATGGTACAAAAGTGCCTTGAGCAGTGTGGTATAGTTGTCGATAAGATAAATCTGCCTTATGATGAGAAAGGCCCCATGGCTTTCAGTGGTATCAGAATAGGAACGCCTATTGTTACAAAAAACGGCATGGGGACAAAAGAAATGGAGGATATATCAGCTTTGATAGACACCGTATTGAGAAAGGTCGAGATAATAAGCGACAGCGAATATAAAATAGATGAATCTTTCCGCAACGAGATTGCAGATAAAGTGGAGCAGTTGTGCAGCAGGTTCCCTTTGCGATAAGGTATAAAGATAATCTCAGCTTGTTAGATAAAGTTAATGCGTACAGATGAGGATTATCAAAAAGGTATATTTACCACTCATGTTAAGAAACATGGTGCATTTAAGGGTGATGAAGTTTCCAAGATACTGCTAAGAATAGTCAAACATTATATCACTGATAATATCCTGGATATTGGTGCAGGTTCGGGAGCGCTAATTAAATTATTAAAAAGCAAGGGATTTAAGGTCAAGGGAGTTGATTTGTACTCAACGTCAGATGATATCAGTCAAGGAACTATAACAAATTTGCCTTTTACAGATGAAAGTTTTAACACTGCGTTTTGCTGCGATGTGATTGAGCACCTGACGAATGAGCAAATAGATAAGGGGCTGAGGGAAACTGCGAGAGTTTTGAAAAAGGGAGGGCATCTGATAATAACAACTCCTTATAATGAAGAGCTGAAACAAAACAGTATGGTTTGTCCCGAGTGTGGACACGAATTCCACAGATATGGTCATCTACAGTCTTTCGATGAGAAAAAAATTACTGAATTATTAAACAGTCACAGCTTTCAGGTAAGTTTTTTGAAAATTTACGCTCTGGGTGCAATGGTAAAAATTCCGTTGGGCAGTTACATTCATTTCGTATTAAAAAGGCTGCAATTCGAGTTTGTGGGAAAGACTATGGTTGTCGCCGCCCAACGTGTATAACACTCGGGATTGAATGTTTGGACAGTGTTTATACAGGGACATTTTTCTTTCGTAAGTTCCAGCATATCTGATAGACGGCACCGATAAGGGCCATCAAGATTCGGTTGGAAAATATTATCATCGACATTAAAGTTGCCGAGGATGCATCTACACCGTATAGTGCCAATGTGCCGATGAGTGTTACCTCCCTGACACCAAGCTCTGCTATAAATATCGGCAGCCGACCCAGAAGAAAAATCGCTGAAAACTGCCATACGAGCACACCGATTGGGACATCAATCCTGACTGTTTTAGCTGCAAAGATATAAATCGCGGTACCGAAGATTGTTATACTCACAAAGTTCATTAGAATCATCTTTAAATGAAACGACCACGGTGCGGTCTGAAATAACGAAAGCTGCTCCAAGACTTTTAAACCCCTGTCACGAAACGATGCCGGCAAGGGCTTCAGAATGTGCGACAGACTGTTTGTCAGTTTTGGACCGATTGTTGGAGTAAACAGCAATAAACAGACAATAATTAATAACGCCAGAATCGCTGAGCAAACCACAGGAAGATGCCAGTTGCCTCCAGGATTTGTCACAATCAAGGCAACCAAAGCAGTGGCACCCATATAAAAAAGTATCGTAGTTTGATTGTAAACCATACTGCTAAAGACATTGCTGCCTTTGCCGGTATGCTGCTTCAAAATATACCATTTAACGGGTGCATCGAGTATTCCTGGCAAAACCATGCTATATAATGCTGTAATTGCACTGGCACCAAAAAGCAAACCGGTACTGGCGGGACAATCCTGTTTCTTCATAATCAGGACCATCTTGACCGACAGAAGCCAGTAAGACAGAACGGTTGTCCCCCAAACAATCCAGAGAAAGCTCCACTGAGCGGTTTTTAATGCCTGGCTAAATTCCGCATAGTTGATCTGCCTGAATACCCAGAACAATAAAACAGCCGTGACGGAGAGCTTCGCAATAAACTTCAATATTTGTTTATATCGCTCGTTCATCTTTGATTAGCTCATCCACTTCCTGTACCATAAATTAAACATAATAATGCTCCAGAAGATACGGGAATAATCCGCATGTCCCCTTTGGTGTTTATGCCACAGATTTTTTAAAAAGGTCTTATCGTAATAATCAAAATCCTGAGAGTCAAAGATTTCTCTTGCCGCGAAATCCTTCAACTCGTTTCTGAAATAATGTGCTAAAGGAACGGAAAACCCTTTTTTCCTGCGGCACAAAATTTTCTCCGGCAAAATATCAGAAAAGGCTTTTTTGAGAATATGTTTCTTGTCTGTTCCTTTTATTTTTAACTTTGTGGGAATCTTCGCGGCAAATTCCACGAATGTATGATCCAGAAAAGGAACCCGCACCTCCAAAGTCACCGCCATTGATGCACGGTCTTCTTTTGTGAGCAGACAATCCGGCAGGTACTCATTTATGTCAAAATTCAGGGCATTGGTGACGTCGTCATCGTACTTGAAGTGCTCCTTAAGATAATCAAATTCAGCTAACTTGTCGGCCTGCTCATCTTTGTTGCGGAACATGTAACTAAACAGTTTAAGATACAACATCCAGGTGTCCTCTTTCCTGCCCATGAAGGTCTGGAGCTTATTGAGTTTATCGTTCCGCAGAAAAACATTGAGCGCCAGCAAACTATAGCTCATTAGCTTTTTGGGAATCGCAGGCAAATGATTCAATCTCTTTAAAAGCATTAACTGAATGTAGCGCGGATAGCCTGCAAACAATTCATCTCCACCTGTGCCCGAAAGAGACACAGTCACATGTTGCTTCGCCACGCGGGAGACCAAGCAAGTGGGAATCATTGATGGGTCGCCAAAAGGCTCATCGTAGTAAAAGGGAAGCTCATAGATTAAATCCTGAACGCTTTTAGCGTTAAACTCGATTTCGTGATGATAGGTCTGGAACTTATCAGAGATTATCTTTGCATACTGCGACTCATCGTAGCCGGGGACATCGAACTTTATAGAAAAGGTGTTCAGGTCTTTGACGTACTTTCTCATAAGGGCAACTATGATGGAGCTATCTACCCCTCCGGAAAGAAAAGACCCTAATGGCACATCCGAAATCAATTGCATCTTAACACTTTTATCAAGCCTTTGGACTATCTGCTCTTTGATCTCACCTTCGGAGATAGAGTTGTCCTGTGAAAATGCAAGAGTCCAGTATCGCCGGCTTTCTTGTATTTTTTGCTCTGCCAGGTCGTAGATTATATATGAACCCGGCATTACCTTTTTGACATTTTCGAGGATGGATTGCCCTGAAGGAGTATTGCCGAAGAGCAGATAATAATCCAGTGCCTTTTGGCTGATTCGTTTTTCAATGTCACTTTTCAGAAATACCTTCAGCTCCGAGCCGAATATAAATTTGCTTCCCTGGCAATAATAATAAAGTGGCTTTATGCCGAAATGGTCTCTGGCGAGAAAAAAAACATTTTTTGCGATGTCGAAAATGCAGAAGGCAAACTGGCCTGTTATTTTCCCAAGGAGCTCAGTCCCCCACTGTTCATACCCATGTACTAAAACTTCGGTGTCGGTTCCGGATTCAAATCTATGCCCTTCTTTTTCAAGAACTTCTCGAAGTTCCGGGAAGTTAAAGATTTCACCGTTATAAGTTATACAAACTGTGCGGTCTTCGTTGTAAAGGGGCTGTCTGCCCTTTTCCGACAAGTCGATTATTCGCAGCCTTTTGTGGCCGATTGAGACGCCGTTGTCAACGTGGAAGCCATCCTGCTCCGGGCCTCGATGCTCAAGCAGGGACGCCAGGGATTTTATAAGATTTTCATCTTGCCAGTTAAAGCCAACTATTCCGCACATCAGTTAAACTTTCTCAAATACAAACTCATTGCAGCCGGTAAATCCTTTGTTTTTTATCAACTTTATCAGTTTAAATCCCTTGGCCTGGAAGAACTCGGTGACTTCATCTGCGGATGCATACTCATAAGGATAACCGCCGACCCAGTCCACGATGTCGGTATAAAAGTGCATGCCGCGTCTTTTTTTGAAAGGGTTTCGCCGCCAGATTATTAAGACAACCGGAAACTTTATAAGCAGAACAAAAAAAATTAAAATCTTTTTCACGACCTTGGGACTTTTAATATAAATATATTTTATGAGTTTCCATACAGGCGAGGTAAAATGTTTATTGTAAATTGCGATCACTAAAGTTCCCTTTTCCGCAACCAGATTTTTAATGCGCTCGAAAGCAGCATACATATCGCCCGTATGGTGCAGCACCCCCCAGCTATAAACAACATCGTACTGCTCGATATCGATATTCTCATTTAATATCGAATCTACCTTGAGCTCAATTGAATCTTTTTTGACGTCGCCATCCCATCGAGAGATAATCTCAATTAGCTTTTGTGAAGCAGCTATGCTGTCCCTGTCGAAATCAAAGCCCAGAACTTTCTTTGCCCCGAGAGCGCTTGCTGCGATGGAAAATAGGCCGCTGCCACAGCCGACATCTAAAAAGGTTTTACCCTGTAAATCCGGCACTAATTTTTTTACAGATTCCTTAGCTGCAAGGTAATCCTCGCATTGCAGGCGTCCGGAAAAGTCATCCCAGTTTTTTCCAAAAGCAAATCTATCCATATATCTGGCGAAATATCTTTTTGTATTCTTCGACTGTCTTTTTTATATCATGATTTTGCTCAACGTACGTTCTACCCCTTTTGCCCATCTCAATATATTTATTATCGGTTAGCATAAAACCAAGTGAACCAAGAAAACGTTCAAAGTCACCTTCGCAGCTTATTCCACAGTCATACTCATCCAAGAAACCATCGGGATTAACATTCAGCGACAAAATCGGCACGCCAAACTCGCAAGCCTGAATAAAAGTGTTGGGAAATCCCTCAGCGTCACTGGTATTGACAAATACTTTTGCACGCTGAAAGAAGCTGTCAATCTCGCTGAAAGGCACTCGCTGAATGAATTGCAGATTTTTCACTTCTTCAGCTCGAGCAACAAGCTCATCGTAATTTCGGTCACCGGTTGCACATTGGCAAATCATAGTAAAATGCTCATCAGGGGTCTTTTCAGCAAGCTCTATAAAAAGCATCGGTCTTTTGATTTCAGCGCTTCGCCCAATCCAGAGAATGGTGTCACGCCGGCTTTCGCGCAACTCAGACAAGCGATGTCCATTCGGTATGGCTATTGAGAGGACATTCGTGGTTCGCTGCAGGTTTACACTATCAATTTTATTCTGCACAAAAACGTGTCTTGCTGTTCGCAAGGCCCACTTATAGACTCTGCCCAAGAAAGGGTGTTGCCTCAGATACGTGCCGTCACAACTGTATGTGTTGGATGTTCGGTAAAGAAACGTTTTGTTCTTTAGCCAGCCAAAAAAGGCAACCAAAAACATTCCAGAAGATATTGTCTTAATCATATACATCTGAGCATCTGCTTTGCATAATGCCCGCCAGACCTTGATAGCTCCAATAAAGAGGTTTTTCTTAAAGTCGAGGCTTTTGATAACTGTGACATCCTCGATAATCTCTATATCCTGCTGTCTGTAGTCCGCTGTAATGAAGCTTACCGCAAAATCTTTGTCTTTAGCCAACTCCGTAGCCAAAAAGTACAAATCCAACTCCGCTCCGCCGAACGGTTCTTTGACATCAGGATTAAACAGCTGATATGCCTTCGGCGCAATGAAGCATATCTCAATAGTGTTATTATTTCGATTCATCTTCCGATGTGTGTTCCATGATTCTTATATAACGTTCAATATACTTCTGAGCCACCTTGTCCCAACCAAAATTCTCAGCCTGCTTTCTTGCAGCAGTGGACATCCCCCTGAAAGTTTCCTTGTCGGCAACTAACTTTCTAATTGCTGCAGCAATTTGCTCTGCCCGAGCGTTTTCCACGATAAAGCCGTTATCTTTTATCAGTTCTTCGACACCTTCGCAACGTGTGGTAATAATCGGCAGGCCAGAAGCCATCGCCTCCAGCATTGCGTTGCTCATCCCTTCCTGCATACTTGCGCTTATGAAAATATCATTCTGACGATAAACCTGCGGCATCTTTTCCGCATCCATCCTGCCGGTAATCTCAATAATGTCACTTAGATTTGTCTCCAACACGATTTGCCGAAGCTCCTGTTCCAATTTCCCGCCGCCGACTATAGTGAAGTGAACATTGTATCCATCATTGTGCAATATCCGAGCCGCATCTATCAGAATTTCCACGCGTTTAGTGACAGATAATCTACCTACGGTCAGAAGCCTGAGAATATCCGAGCTTTCAGCCTTCCCGGTGGGACTGAAGCGGTCGAGGTCAATGCCGTTTGGGATAACGTCAATCGAGACGTCAGACAGAAATCGCAAAGCCCGCTCTTTCAATCCCTCGCTACAAGCCACCAATAAAGCAGCATTTCTCCAAATCGGCTTAAACAATAATGGGCCCAGGATTTTATAATCAAGCTTTAACCTTGCGTGCCGGCCCGGCACATCCGAGCCCCGAAGAGAGATTATATAAGGCAGTTTCTTTGCGCTTCGATAGCACAGGTAAGCCGTCGGGAAACCAAAAAAGGCATGTACCAAATCATAATTACTTTCCCGCAACATTTTGCGATAATAGAATTTTGCCTTGAACAACCACTCGATTACCTCGGTCTTGCGCCAAAAGTGCAGGTCTTTTTTGTGTAGGCCCACTTTACAGATAGTGACATTGTCACAGAATCTTTCGGTGAAAATTCCCGGCTGCGGCGCCGAGGTCAATACATCAACCTTCAGAGCATCACGATTGGCATATTGTTTCAAGAGGTGGAAGTGTGCATGAGCTGCCCCACCGCCGATAGGCGGAAATTCAAAGTTGAGCATAAGCAGGTTTATTTTTGACACAACTATTGTGATTCCTTACCGGCAGGGGGATTTTTCAGCTCAAACAAAACGTGCTCGCCGAAAAGATTGACGATTCGGTAATTTTTCATAACGAATTCTCTAAATGGCTTAAGTGCCTCATACCGCAGGGCCTCATCATCATCAAAGCGTTCTCGCAGAAATTTACTCCATGCTTTATCATAGGCCTCTACTTCATTGGGTTGCACAAAATGAGGTTTTTCTGCACCTATAAAGCCTTGCGGTACTATTGGCCATAACTCGTAAGGCGGCCTGTCGGTGGGGACATGGCGCTTTCGGGAATCAACGATGAACTTGGGCATTTGCCGCTTAAATTCATCGAGCAGCCTCATGACTAACTGCGATAGCACCGGCGGTGCCGGACGTGGCATACTGCAGGCTGCTGAGGCGGCACTGAAACGCTGGGCCATTACATATATTCCCGGATACCAGCCCCAGACGTATATTTTATCTGTCGGCTGGGAATGTGTGCGGATATATTCCGCCACATGTTCCCAGGGGCCTTTTCGTCGATGGGAAATTTCTTTGTATGTTTGGGCGTAACCTCTGTCCCTGGGTTTCCCAGAGATCTCGCTATAAAGGACACCAGAGTATGGGCTGGTCTTTATGCCGAAAAATATGTGTGCGGAAGCAATTATCATTAAGATGAAACTGATGAGGCCGATTATCACCGGCTTGGTTTTGTAAACGGCGCTTTTTGAGTAGTCGGAGTAAATGGCAATCAGGTAACCACCTGCCATTGCGGCTGAGGCATTTAGCGGCAGATAATACTGCTCATAAGAAGCAGGGCTAATCCACACAAATGCCATATCTAATATCCACCAGACAGCAAATAATAGCACCAAGCGGTCATAGAATTTTGGCTTTATTTTGTCTGATGAAATGGCGGAGCAAATCATACGGACAAATCGTGCAATTATGGCACCAGCAGCAAGAGCTAAGGGCAGTATGAGTAAAAGATAATATCGCAGGACTATGGGCCATTGTCGTGAGAAGGAGATTAGCTTACGACTGTCGGCAATATAATCATATACAACCTTTGGTTGGCCGGTAGCAGTTGGCTTGGAAGGCAGGAACTTGCCAAGCGTTGTCCATACAAACGAATAGGGTAGGATCATCTGCACATCCCAGCCTAAAATCCATATATATAATGGCAAGATTCCAATCGCGGCACCGGCAAAAAGCAGCAAAATGTCAATACCGGTTTGCTTCCATGTTCTGTTCTTTAATATCGGCTGTAGAGTAACAAATAAACCTGTCGCTCCAATAGCTGAGACGCCTATTTGCTTAAACAGCGGCGCCCAACTGAGAAGCACTCCAGTTAAGACCGCGTACCACCATTTACCACCAAGCTGATAGAAAATAAAACAGCTTATGCCCATCACCATGCAGGCAATCATGTACTGCTCTTTGACGTTGCCATATTTGGCAATTAACGGCGAAGAAAGATAGGTTGAGGCAACAATGACACTAACAGCAGCGGGCAGCGTGCCGAATAATTTCTTCATCGCCAGAAACATCAAAACCAGCGCCACCGCCTGCATTAGGGTCTGAATTATCTCCGCGCCAGTCTCGTTAAATCCAAACATCCAGGCGCCGAGTATGTTGACCAGCAGTGTTCCCAATTGGGCACTAGGTTTCTCATCAATGCCAATCTTGGCTCCATTCAATATATGGTATGCCGAATAGGCGTACGCGCCTCCATCAAATGGGTCAGGCTGGATAAATTCAAAATATTTACCTAAAGAAAAAGGAATTGCTGCCAGAATTGCAATTGCGACAAGAACCACAGCTCGTCGTTGGCGAGTTTTTTTTTCTCGTTCGTCAGGTGATAAAGCTTTTTGGGCCTGTGGTTTCATTCTTCTCTGATGGTGTTTTATGTTTCGGATGTGTTTACTCATATTTGTTATTCCTCTTTGGCGGACGATTCGAGGATGTCTCTGACTACGTAAGTGGGACGGTTTTGCGATTCGTGATATATCCTGACTAACAGCTCAGCCAGCAGGCCCATCAATATAAATTGAATACCAATAACCAAAAGAAGAATAGTTAAATACAAAAAGGGATTTCCGGTCATGTCTCTGCCCCGCAGAATTTTCATTAATATAACCCCCAACCCCGAAACGCTTCCCAAAAACAGTGCCAGAAATCCCCAGCCGCCAAATAACTGATTCGGCTTGGTAGAAAAACTGAGAAGAAACTTGACGGTGATAAGATCCAATACCACTTTTACTGTCCGTTCCAGACCGTATTTCGGATTTCCAGCGGTTCTTGGTCTGTGGTTGACTACCATCTCAGCAATTCTGGCTCCGCTCCAACTGGCCAAAGCAGGAATAAAGCGGTGCATCTCGCCATAAAGTCTCGTTTCTTCAAGGATTTCCTTGCGGTATGCTTTAAGAGTACAGCCGAAATCGTGGAGCTTTACACCGGTAATTTTGGCTATCATCAAGTTGGCTATTTTGGAAGGCAGTAGCCTGGTCAGGGCCTTATCGTGTCTCTTTTTTCTCCAGCCGCTTACAACATCAAATCCTTCATGGAGCTTATCAATCATTTTTGGTATATCAGCGGGGTCGTTCTGCAGGTCTGCGTCAATCGCAGCTATAATTTTACCTCGTGCGTAGGCGAAACCCGCGGAAAGCGCTGCGGTTTGGCCGAAGTTTTTTCGGAAGCGGATGACTCGAATTCTCGCGTCGACCTTGTGCAATCGGGTTAATATATTGAAGCTGTTGTCGGTACTGCCGTCATCGACGAATACTATTTCATAGCTGTACTTGCCGTCCAAGGTTTTTTTGATTTGCTCATAAAGCGGCTGGATATTGTCCTGCTCATTTAAGAGAGGTACTACCACTGAAACTTCTGGAGCAAAATTATCCATACTTGACTCCATAAACAATCAGGCTTTTTGTAAAAACATAATAATAGTAAAAATATCGGTTGTAAAGCCCCGCACCAATTGTACTTCAGCTAAAAACCTTATCTTTAATGTTAACTGGGGGCGTGTTTATTGGCTCAATTGGTTCGGGTGGTTGGCTAAAACCACCTAAGTGTAAGGTTGTTTATAGTTGATTGTGAAGTGTAAAGTCCTATATTGTTATCGGTCGGCAGAACTCGGCGGGAATTTGATCGGAGCGCAGATTATTAACCTGTGGTAAAACCACGGCCTAAATATACCACAGTATACACCTTTGGTGTATTTAGCTCCGCGTTTTATGCGGGGGTTTTATGTTATCCCTCAATTACCTCCAGACATAAGGACAGTTTGTTTAATATTTCTTCTTTATCTGCTGATTCTATGTTATAAACTTTTCCGCCCGTCTCCTCATGCTTTTTACAAATATCTTTCCACTGTTGCTGATATTGTTCGCAATAGATTTTTTTGTATCCTGACTGCTGCATCAGATACTGCACTTCATCCGGGTTCCAATATTTGATAATTATGTTTTTATCTCTGAATACAAAGTTAACGCTTACTGTTTTATTTTCTACTTTGAGGAGCCTGTCCATCTCAAAATCATCTATGTTGTTGCTTTTAAGATAGCTGTAAATTATCTGCATGCCATCCTTTTCTCTAAGAATATTCATTTTCTTCGCATACTCTGCTGTCCTTGTTGTTATTTCTCTCTGAGCGGTTGGCGACTGTCCATAATAGTATCTCATGTCATTAGGCCGGTCGGAGCTTTCATGTATACAGGCATTAGGACAAAAATTAATGCTGCAGTCTGCCACATCGGAGGATTTGCTACCGGAAAAAGAGGTTTGGTAACCATACGGAGTAAAATAGCTGGAGCAATAATCGGAGATTAAGCCGGAAGGATGTTTGTAACTAAAAGCATAAGGTGAATAACGAAGATAGTTAGGAATCAAACCGGAAGGATTCTCACGGTTAAAGGCGTAAGGGGAGTAACGGAAATAGTAAGGAACTAGGCCAGAAGGATGCTTGTGACTGAAAGCATAAGGGGAATATTCCAGCTCACCGCAGATTAAACCGGAAGGATGTTTGTAGCTAAAAGCGTAGGGGGAGTAACGAGTACGAAACCTGTATGGAACATGATAGGAAATTGCGTTGGTTGTGCCGGGCGCCAGCATCAAAACCGCTATTGTGAAAATTGAAATCCTTTTCATTTTTCAACTCCTTTCAAATATAAGTTCTTCCTATGTCATCACCTCCTCTTAAAGAACAACAAATTTAGTTAAAGTCAGCTCTACCTTCGGCGGATTAATATTTCTATGCCTGGCTGTTTTTTTAATGCAGGTAATCCACAATAAGGCGCAGACGGATTAAAAATATTGAAATTGGGCTTGCACGAGGGTAAGGACTTCTAATCTGCGGATGCAGAACTAATCCTGCGGATATATGGCTATTCCTTTGCATTTTACCGCCTTCCTCCATAAAAGCGGAAATACGCAACTTTATATTTTGCGACGAATGCTTAATACAGCGATGGCGAGTGGGGAAGACCCAGAGCGGTGATAGTCCTCCACACCCTCCTTTTTGCGTTGTTTTACTAATATTATAGGACTAACTTGTTGTGTCAATAGATTTTTTATTATTTTGGGAAATTTCTGCGGTTTTTAAGTCGAAATTCTGATGTCTGTTTTTAGTTCCGCCGAGGGTAGATGTGCGATTTCTGTCTTCTATACTTTTCTAATTTTTAATTTTCAATTCACAGGTTTGGGCTTAACATACTCGTATGCTGGAAAAAGGGCTTGTTCAAATTTATACCGGCGACGGCAAGGGCAAAACGACCGCTGCGTTCGGTCTGGCATTGCGCGCAGCCGGGCAGGGAAATAAAGTCTTGATCTATCAATTTTTAAAGCCGCCGTCCCTTGATATCGGGGAGCGCTTCGCGCTGCAACTGGGAGCGGTCAGGATCAGAATCGAAGCACTCGATGTGCCCTGGGATATGGCTCAATCATTCAATGACAAAAAGGCCGTGGCCGAGGTTCAAACGGCGATCAAAGAAGTCCTTGGAAGGATAGCTCAAACGGCGGAGAAAAGATTCTATGATGTGCTAATACTTGATGAGATTGTACTTTGCCTTTCCAAAGGCTTAGCTGAGTTGGAAGATATCAAAAATATTATTGACAGAAAGGACCCTACTGTTGAAATTGTTCTCACAGGCCGAGGTGCGACCGACGAATTAACAGCATTAGCGGATCTGGTAACAGAAATGAAGAATGTAAAGCATCCGTTTGATAAGGGATTAACTTCTCGACGAGGCATCGATTTTTAAACTACAGTAATAATATTTAGCCTCACAATTTATTGCGGGGTACTGTGTTATGAGCAAGACTGTTTCAGCAATAATTTGCGCAGCGGGGCCAGCCAGCAGGTTCGGCGGGCAAGGCAGCTCGCCTTCGGCGGGCGACAAAAGCAAGCCTGCCTTTAGCGGATTGAGAAAAAAACAGTTCGTCGATGTAGCCGGCAGAGCGGTCTTTCTGCGAAGTATCGAACTTTTTGCCAATCGTGACGACGTCAAACAGATACTTTTAGCCATATCGCCGGGAGACGAAGAACTTGTAAGCATTAAATGGGGAGCCAATTTGAAGTTCTTCAATGTTAAGCTCTGCTTCGGTGGCGCTGAGCGTTTCGAGACGGTAAACAAGGCACTGGCGCTTGTCAAAGATGATATCAATCTTATTGCTGTCCACGATGCTGTAAGATGCTGTGTAACAGCAGAATTAATCGATGAAGTTATTGCATCAGCGGCCAAAAATGGCGCTGCTATACCGGCCTGCCCTGTTTCGGCAACCATAAAAGAGGTAAAGGATAAGACGATAATCAGAACAGTCGAAAGATCGAGTCTGTACGAAGCACAAACGCCGCAAGTTTTTGAGGCTTCTTTGCTAAAAAAGGCATACACAAATCTTAAAAATCTGAAAGACGGCGAAATCAGCGACGACTCTCAGCTCGTGGAAGCATTGGGCCGGAAAGTTGCAATTGTCGAAGCTGATTCATCGAACATAAAAATTACTCGCCAAAGTGATATCGCAATCGCGGAAGCCATACTTAAATCCCGGCCTAAACCCATGCCTGAAGGCCCCATAGGCCCTTATATCGAAGCTCAATGGTGAAATTCGTGTTGAGTATCTTTGCTTCGCTCAAGGCCGAGCATGTATATAGAAGTAAAACGGAAAGCCCTCTCTAATGCTGGATTTTGCTTAATTTTATAACAGCAGATGTGCGCAAAAAAAAGCCCCTGCGTGATGAACGCAGAGGCCAACTCGGAAAGAAACTTACATAGCCCCCCCAGGATATTATTCAAAACCCGCACATTACGCCCAGGCGGTATGTTAGCTTATTTTTTATTTTTCCTTGACGCGGCAGGCAGAGCTATAAAGTTCTACTCTTTACTTATAAACCCAAAAGCAGCTACATAAAGTCAGATATAACAAATTGTGTTCCGCTTTTACCCTCAACCGTCTTTAGTAAAGTCTAACATAGAAATTGCACAGAGACAAATTGATTAGCCAATTTTTTTCGTTTTTTTACAGTTCAGCCTTGTTGGTCTGTTGATATCCAACCCTCTTGAATTCAATCTTAATTGTACGCGTGCTTATACCTCTTCAATCATGGCTTTATTTTTTAGCTGGTCCATGAAATCATCGACGGCTTTCTGTCGCATCCGCTCTGTAAGCTCATTTACCATTTGCCCCTTTACCTCTTTAAGGCTGGGGATAGTTCCCGGCTTTCTTTCATAGACTTTGGCGATATGAAAGCCGAATCGAGTACGAAAGATGTCACTAACCTCACCGATACTCAAATTAAAAACAACATCCTCAAACTCTTCTATATCTTTACCTTTTGTAATGTAACACAAATTGTCCCCACTGTCTGGACAGTCGGTATATTTGTCAACAACTACTTCAAAGGGTGTGCCATTGTTCAATTCCACTTGAGCCTGTTTTATGGCGTCATAGGCGGCATCTTCAGCATTCTGCCAATCTACATATTTGACTATATGAGCTGCTCTGACCTGGTCAGCGGTTCTGAACTGCTCTTTATTTTCCCCATAGAACTTTCCAATCTCAGCCTGGGAGGGCAGAGGTAAATCCTTGTAAAGTTCACTGAATTTTTGCTCGGTTTTTAATATAAGCTCTAAAACCTCCTTTAGTTTGTCATCATCTTCGGCGTCAAAATCCTCGTAAAGCTCTTGTAGGTTTTCGTACTCTTTCTTCAGCCTGTCTAAGATAGTCTCAAGATGGTCTTTCGGTATCGCAGGCTCGATATTCCTGATTTCCTGTTTGAGCAGGGTCCTCTCAATTACATTTTCTCTTGACCAGTCGAGCAACTGGGCCTCGCGTTCTTTAGGATTCATATCTGCAAAGGCCTTTTCGTAGTCAGGTCTGAGATGTTCTACTTCCTTCCGTACTACCGAATCCTCAACTTTTTCACCATTGACAATTAAGGCCATTGTTTTACTCCTCGTGTTTTGTATTTTCGTTTCACCTTTCACGAGATACGCTTCACGTTCAGCCTCTGGCTTTTGCATACCAGTCCGGGTCCTGTGCCAGATTTTCTTTAGCCTGCTGTGTACACATAACGAAAGCCTGATGAGTGCTGTGCCATGCCCGCTCTGTAAATGGACTGTTGCGCATTTTCTCTACCTCGCGGCTAACCTCATTGAAGTAGCTGCCATAGATGTGCAGTGAATCGCTTATGTCAACATATCTGCCGACTTTCACTGGCACGCCTGTTTTTTGCGATATACGCTCGGCGATTGTTCTTTGCAGGTCGGTTATCGCATAGACATTCATAAACCAGGCCTTGTATAGGTCCCTGCTGCGCCAGTGGGTGTTCATGTTAAGTGATAATTCGCCGGTTTCATTTGCGACAAGTCTGCACCAGATTCGCTGAAGACAGGGTGGATGCTCCGTCATTGGGTCTGCGGTCGGCATCCATGTTATCGCTTGTGCTCGTCTGCTGTGCCCGGCTTGTGACAGGCAATCGACAATATACTGAATCTGGTCGATTTTGCCGGATGGCTTCGGTGATGCAGCCTTCCGTGTATTATTCGCCGGACAGTATGCAAAGAGTCGTTCGTGGTAGGTATATGTCCATTTGCCCGCAGCGGGGTCGATCCAGTGGTCGTGAATGCCTTTGACTACTTCCTGCCGATAGGCCTCAAGCTCTTCCGGTCCGCCGGGGAAATTCTTATGAATCTTCGGCTCATGGAATGGATCGTTAATAGTGATTATGACAGTGGCGTCTTTACTGGGTGGGTCGTTGGACTTATCGTATTGAGTTTTGACTTCAAGTCCATTATCCCAGACCGCAAGTACCGCCTTTTCCCACGCCTCGGGTAAGCAATCTGCGGTTATTGAGATGACCGGGATCATTCCATTGGCTATTGTCATCGTCGTATCGGCTCCACAATACGAGGCTCGGTGCCCCGCTTCGGCTTTAAGAATCTGCTGATATCTAACTCCTGTTCAGTGATCTTGTAGTTGGCGGCGTAGCGCTCTGCGATCTCTTCCAACATTTGCTTGGCCCTGAAGGCGTACCAGCTATCTGGCCAACGT
>CAZVUF010000003.1:0-31428 GCA_964629355.1 uncultured Pirellulales bacterium
TCATTAACATCAATAAATACAGGCTTGGCACCACAAAAGCTGATAGCTTCAGCCGTAGCGATAAATGTATTTGGTGCGGTTATCACCTCATCACCCGGACCTACACCCAAGCTTAACAAAGCTGCCCATAGTGCGGCTGTCCCATTGCCAACACCAATAGCATGCTCACATTGGCAAAATAAAGCAAAGTCCTTTTCGAATTTCTCGACAAACGGTCCGCCGGCAAATGCCGTATTGTCTAACACCTGCTGCAAAGCGATCGCGATTTCATCCTTAATGGATGCATACTGAGCTTTAAGATCGAGAAACGGAACTTTCATTCTTCTATCCTTTGTTCTCGCTGGTATTCCTTAATACCCTTGCAGGATTGCCAGCAACGATAGTATTTGCAGGTACATCTTTGGTAACAACACTGCCCGCACCGATAATGGCATTTTCACCTACCGTAACCCCACACAAAAGCGTAGCGCTCGAGCCGATAGATGCTCCCTGCCTCACCAATGTTGGCACACAAACCCAATCATCGTCTGTTTGCAATCGTCCACCCTCGGTAGTTGCACGGGGATAAATATCATTTATAAATGTAACATTATGGCCAACGAAAACATTGTCCTCTATAGTCACTCCTTCACAGATAAAAGTGTGGCTGGATATCTTGCAGTTTTTGCCTACTTTGGCGCCTTTTTGAATTTCAACAAATGGTCCGATTTTGGTGTAGTCACCTATCTCGCAGTCATACAAATTTACAAAGTCACAGATTTTGACGTCTTTACCGAGCTTTACATCCGGTGCAATATTACGCATCAAAACAGACTTGCCTTCCCTTCGTTATTAGTCCAAAAAAGACACTATTGTCTCAGCCACGTAATCCTTCATTTCATCTGTAAGTTCTGGATAAATCGGAATAGCTAAAACTTCCTTCGCAGCCTTTTCTGCCTGTGGAAAATCTCCTTCTTTGTAGCCCAGATACCTGAAACAGTCCTGCAGGTGCATTGGTACGGGATAATATATCTCACAGCCGATGTTCTTCTCTTTTAAATAAGCAATCAATTGGTCACGTTTGGAAACTCTAATTACATATTGGTTATATATACTCACACATTCCGGGCTGATATATGGCGTCATGATAGTAGAACTGGCAAATTTCTCATCATAAAAGGCAGCGTTACGCCTTCGCGCTTCTGACCATGCGTCCAAATGCGGTAGCTTAACCAAAAGAGCCGCTGCCTGGATCGGATCAAGACGAAAGTTTCCACCAACGAACTTATGATAATATTTTGGATGTGCGCCATGGTTACGCATTATCGTAAGTCGATTATATAACTGCTCATCATTTGTAACAACCATACCACCGTCACCCACACCGCCGAGATTCTTGCTGGGGAAAAAGCTAAAACAGCCGACAGTACCGATACTGCCGGCTTTTCTGCCTTTATATGTGCTGGTGATCGATTGAGCTGCATCTTCAATAACAGCAAGATTATATTTGTTGGCCACTTCCATAATCGGGTCCATATCAGCCATCTGGCCGAAAAGATGAACAGGCATAATCGCCTTGGTTTTCTCAGTGACCACCTGTTCTATAAGATCAGGATTTATATTATAAGTTCTTGGGTCGATATCTACGAAAACCGGCTTAGCGCCAATACGAACAATACAACCGACCGTCGCAAAAAAAGTAAATGGCGTGGTAATAACTTCATCGCCAGCACCAATATCCAGACTCATTAAACTGTTCAAAATCGCGTCTGTCCCGCTTGAAGTACCAACTGCGAATTTGCAGTCGCTTATGGCGGCTATTTTTTTCTCAAGCTCAGCAACCTTTGGACCACCGATACACCGCTGTGATTCGAGGACCTCCGAAACCGCTGCCAAGATATCATTTTTTATAGTTGCATATTGTGCCGTCAAATCTAACAGTGGAACCTTCATCCATATCTCCATGCTAATGTTAAGTTGAGCGTTTATTTTTCTTAAGCTCGTAATAAGAAACTTTTCCAGACGCTTTCTCCAGCGGTAGAGGAGCCTCCTCATCCAAATCAAGGCACCTGACCACACCTGGCTCAACCTCTTTATAACGATAGCCGCTCTCCGGACAAACCATGATACCATCGGCATCAGGCTCCGGCAGCGGAACACCGTGTCGGCTTATCCAACGAACACGCTTAGCTGGTACCCCCATCACCATCGTATAGTCCGGTACATTCTCAGTCACTACAGCACCCGCTGAAACAAAACAATACCTTCCAAGCTCTATACCACATACAATCGTTGCGTTGGCACCGATTGTTGCACCGCGACGAAATATCGTCTTCTCATACAGATTGTGACGTACAATCTGCGACCGCGGATTTGGAATATTTGTCAAAACACAACTGGGCCCAAGAAAGACATCATCCTCAATAACTGCTCCCGTGTAAATTGAAACATTGTTCTGAATCTTGACATTATTGCCAATGACCACTCCGCTTGCGATATTTACGTTCTGGCCTAATATGCAGTTTTCTCCTATCTTGACATCTTTCATTACATGCGAAAAATGCCAGATTTTCGTACCCTTGCCTATTTCACACGGCTTGTCAACGTAGGCTGACTCATGTACAAAATAATCTTTCTTTGTGTTCATCAAAAATCCTGCGGATTAACGGGCTCACCATTGCTCTTTAATGACTTCTGCCCAGCCTCTAATACCCGGACAACCCGTAAGCCTTCGATACCATCACTGCGTATTGGCGTACCATCAAGCACACAATCAATAAAATGTTTACATTCCAGCGAAAGCGGTTCTCCGGAAGGAATCTTCGGAATCACTATATCTCCAAATCGCAATGATATTATGTCCGCGTACGACGTTGTTATGTCATGTTTTATGGCCGCACCTTTATCATACATTCGGATTTTCTCTGTAGCCTCCATGTCATCAAATGTCATCATACTATCGGAGCCGACAACCGTAACCTTGCGGATTTTGTGAGGATCGAGCCAGCTACAGTGAACATTTGCCATCTTGCCGTCTTCAAATTTAATTGTGGCGAAAACAACATCTTCAATATCTTTCTGTAAATAACACTGTCCATGCGCTGTGACTGATATCGGTTCGGAACCGATCAGATAACAGATGATGGAAACATCATGTGGTGCTAATGACCACCATGCGTTCTCATCCTGACGAACAATACCCAAATTGACCCGCTGGGTATATACGTAGTAAGGCTCACCAAGCTGTCCTCTATCTATTGCATCCTTGAGATAATTCACCGCCGGATGATACTCAAGCAGGTGACCTACCATTAGCTTAAGACCCTTTTGTTTTGCAAGCTCAACCAGCACCTTAGCCTCGCCGGCCTTTGAGGTCATGGGTTTTTCCACATAAGTATGTTTGCCTGCCTGCAAAGACTTTTGTACAATCTCGAAGTGCGTGGGGACATCAGTAACAATTACCACCGCATCAACTTTGCTATCGCTTAAAACATCATCCACGTTAGTTGAAGTCTCGATGAAAGGAAATTTCTTTTTCTCCGCAGCAAGCAGTTTCTCATTTTTATCGCACACGTATTTCAGCGTGCATCTTTTAGCCGTGGCAAAATTGCGGACAATATTCTTGCCCCAATATCCTGCACCAACAACTGCAACAGTCAAATTATCCCCACTCATTCCTGTCTCCATTCGCTAATCGTCTGAGGACAAAAAGGCAACGAGCCAGCAAAATACTACATTTAGCTTATTTTTGTCAAATTTTTCGTTAAATTCTTTTTCTGCATTTCAGACTAGGCACGAGAATTGCCAGCGATAAGTGAATCTATTAGCTCGATGTACCGTTTTTTCATTATTTCCCATCGTATCTTTTGATAATGGCAGAATGCATTCTCTGCCTGTATTAGACGTTTTTGCGGTTCTATATACAGCTCAAAGATTTTCGAAGCAAGCTCATCTATATTCTGAGATTCAAAATAAGAAATTGCATCCTCAGGAAAATATTCTAAAGCAGACTTTAACCTCGTAGCTACTACAGGTTTCTTCATACATACAAATTCTGATAACTTATTTGAGAAAGCAAGATCGGTAAATTCACCTCTAACCGTCGGTATGACGCCTATGTCTGTCTGTTTGAGATACTGTGGTATTTCGGTTCTCGAAACTCGCCCCATAAAGATAACATTACGGTAAGCATCAAGCTCCTCGGTTAATTTCTTTAAATCATCTACCTCTTCATCGTTCCCAAAAATGCGAAATTCTAAATTAGGAATTCGGTCTTTTAATTTCGCTACCGCTCGAATGGCAAATTCCAGGCCGTAAAGCTTAGTGAGCGTACCATGATACATCAACCTAAAGCTATTAGCACTGCCGTAAGAAGGAAGGTCATCGTGATAGAATAATCGGTCATCGGCACAATTCATAATAACAGTGTAATCCGACTTAGATTTATACCTTTGAAGTAGTAAGCGCTTGATAGGATCATCAACTACAATTACCGCATCGGCGAAGCGAATACATATTCCTTCAAGAAGCTTCAGCAGCTTAACCAAAGGGTTAGAGATACCAATATTAAACTTTAACATGAAAAACTCTGGTGTAATCTCGTGCATATCCAAAATAAGCTTCGCACCACAGAGCTTGGGAATTATGCCTGCAAAAATAATGAAGTCTGGGAGAGTGTGAGAATGCACCACGACATACCGTCTTTTGATGTAAAATAGAATAACTGTAAAGAATGCCAATACGAAAAACAAAATGTAAGATAACATATATTTAATCGTACTTGATCCTCGATACTTTGACAATGGGAGGCGGTAAAGATTGACACCATTCACTACTTCCCTCTTGGGATATCCCTTTCCCCTCAGACAGAAGCAGTCCACTCTCATACCTTGCTGCACAAGAGCTTCTGCCTCTTTTGGAATTCTTGCATCCGAAAGGTAATACGTATAAGCCATCATACAGATATTTTTCATCTTAAAACTCGCTACCTCAATAACATTTCACAATAATATTGCAATTGCTAAGCAGCATTTCATTTCTATCATTCCACTAATGAGAAACTCAGCCCCACAACACAGAGACAGGTATGTCGCCATGTACATGCTTGGCCAACTTTATTGACCGAGCAAGGATGCAGACGATTTTTACTATATTCCAACTGCTATATCCGTTAAAAACAATCTTTTGAATTCCAGATTTTCATGGCATATACATTAATACCACCTAAAATTCATTAAGTCTATCAGAATGAAATAAGATCCCCTTCTTTCGTTAAGAGAATCTTGATTATACGTTCTGCTGTTTTTCCATCCCAAAGCTCCGGAATGCTTCCTTTTTTAGATTTGCCGTTTAGTATCTTTTTAACACAACTTAGTATTTTCGTCTTGTCCCTACCTACCAGATAGTTGGTACCTTTTTCTATCGTGATCGGTCTCTCAGTATTTTCACGCATTGTAAGACACGGGACTCTTAAAAAAGTTGACTCCTCTTGTATCCCTCCGGAATCGGTAATTACAAACTTAGATTCCTTGACTAATTTAGCAAAATCAATATAACCCAAAGGATCAACAATCAATAGGTTATCAAGTTTTTTAAATCTACCCGAAAAGTTATGTTCCTTTATCATCTTCTTTGTTCGAGGATGGATAGGATAGATTATTTTAATCTCTCGTGAAATAGAGGTTAGAATATCAAACACCTCTGTAAGTGTTTCACGTGAATCTACATTACTTGGTCTATGCAAAGTTAATACTGAATATTCATTGGCGGTCAGTCTCAATTTATTTAAAATATCCGATTGATCGACAATCTCCAGATTGTCTGATAAAGTATCTATCATTACATTGCCTACAAAATAGACTTTTTCTGAGTTCACTCCTTCACTCTTTAAATTTTTAAGACCGCTGCGTTCACTAACAAATAGATAATCAGATAAAGAATCTGTAACCATTCGATTAACTTCTTCCGGCATGGTTCTGTCGAAACTTCTTAAACCCGCTTCGACATGGGCGATTTCAATGTTCATCTTTGATGCAACCAAAGAACAAGCTAAAGTAGAATTGACATCACCAACTACAATAATCAAATCTGGTTTTTGTTCCAAAACTGTGCTTTCAAAAGCAATCATTATTTTGGCAGTCTGAATTGCATGTGAAGCTGAACCGACGTCTAAATAAATATCAGGATTCGGTATTCTTAAGTTTTGAAAAAATACATCAGACATCTCAAAATCATAGTGCTGACCGGTATGAACCAGCAGAACTTTAAAATGCCTCTTGTGCTTCTTGAACTCGCGCATAAGCGGTGCTATTTTGACAAAATTAGGTCTTGCTCCGGCAACAATTAAAATACGTTTCTTCATATTTTTAAATGCTCCCACCTGTCTTCACTATTTTGGATTGCTGCAGGATTTCACAAATTCGATCAGCCGCGTTGCCATCACCATATACTACCTCTGGACTTATGTTCTGTTGTTTATGGCCATGTCGGACACCGTCAATAATGCGGTGTTTATTGGCTCCGGTCAATATATTCCAGCCTGACTCTACTGTCTCTATCCATTCAGTTTCATCACGAAGTGTTATACAAGGAACGCCAAGCCAATACGCTTCTTTTTGAACTCCGCCAGAATCCGTCAATATAAGCCTTGCATTCCTTTCAAAAACCACCATCTCAAGATAGGATACAGGTTGTATGACTTTAATGTAGTTAGTGAATTTCAAACCATGTTTCTGGGCATATTTGACCGTTCGTGGATGCAATGGCAATACTACAGGGCAGTCTTTAGTTGCTATTTCATTAAGTGCTTCAAAAATATTACAGAGCCGTGTGCTGTCATCAGTATTTTCTGCACGATGTACCGTTACTAAAAAATACGATTTCGACCGAATATCTAACCTTTCCAGTATCTCGTGCTCAATTGGCTTTGTCTTTTTTGTATAAAAAAGTATGCAATCGTACATTACATCACCGACCCAGTAAACTCCTCCTGTAATCCCTTCCCTTGCCAGATTATTGACAGCCGTTTGTGTCGGACAAAATAATTGCTCCGAGATATGGTCCGTCACTACGCGATTGATCTCTTCGGGCATTTTACGGTTGAAAGAACGCAATCCGGCTTCAACATGCGCAACAGGGATGTGAAGTTTCACTGCTGCCAGAGCACCAGCTAATGTCGAATTGGTGTCCCCATATACGAGACAGCATTCAGGTTTTTCTTTAAGAATGACAGCTTCAATCCTCCGAAGCATTTCGCCGGTCTGTTCAGCGTGTGTGCCGCTACCTACACCAAGGTTATAATCCGGCTCTGAGATATCAAGCTCTTCGAAGAACACCTGGGACATATTTCGATCATAGTGCTGACCAGTGTGCACAATAATTTCGTTGATCGCATAATCATGGTGCTTTTTATTATGCTCAACAATCGCCCGGCTAACCGCCGCCGCTTTTATGATTTGAGGCCTGGCCCCAATAACGCTTATAATTTTCATGATAATCACAGAATTTCAACTTCTACCTGATCATATTTCCGGAGGCTGGATTACTACGCTAAGAACATACGTTTAATAATCCTCTTTTTTCATTAAAAATAGAGACCATATTCTTTTTACCTGCTCTCTTCGAACAAAATCCACGACCTCGTTAGGCATTTGGCGTTTCCGCCCCTTTATATATTCCAATGTAAAACCAGTCATTCTTAATACCCCTTTTAATATATAAGGCCTATCACAAAGACGTCGAAGTGATTTAAATAAACTATATAGTGGATGCATTCCCAGGTGATAATCCATTACACCTAATCTGAGACTGGCTTTAAAAATATTCTCTTTTGACCAGCCGGTCCGCCTATGATGCAATGCCGGAATATCAAGAAAGGACCTTACCTGCCATCCATGCATTCTTACCATAGTTTGTGCAAGAACATCTATACCGCCTGTCTTTAACGGCACATAACCACCAATTTCTTCAAAGCACTGACGACGAAATAATTGCAGCGCACCCGGAACACTTCTAATTGTATTGCCCAAGCGGGCCTTAAAGACTCCATTTGTCAATTCATGGATAGTACCGCCAGCTAATCCTAAACCTGGATATTCTCGGAACTTTGCTAAAATAAGCTCAAAATAGTTCGGCTCGAATGATATATCCGCATCCAAATTTCCTATGAAGTCGTATTCAACATTATTTAATAGCACAAGTCCTGCTCGAATAGCATATACTTTTGATGCGTAATTCCAATTGCTATCACTTTCTTTATGCAATAATCGAATAAAATCATATTTTGCCTCGTACCGCTGAACGATTTCATCGGTTCTATCAATCGAACCATCGCTGACTATGATCCATTTTTTTGGCAATAAGGTTTGAGCAATGACAGACCTAATCGTCTTCTCAATATATGCCTCCTCATTTCGAGCCGATGTTATAAGTACATAAGCAGTTTTTTTCATTTCATCCATTTTCTATAAACTGTCTCTAAATTACAACAAGAAGTGATTAAATATATTAGTGTTCAATTGTCTACGTTAGAATTGTTGGTTTAAGTTTTTAAGAATAGATCTCAGCGAAAGTATCGTAAAAAATATTCCAAGCAAATTTTTTCTTGACAGAATCTACAATTACCGAATCATCATCTGCCAACTCTTTGGCATATTTAGCAATGGTCTGAGGTGAAACCTCGGAAATTAGGCGTACAAATCTATATTCACTTAGCATCTTAAAAGAGGAATAATCATTTGTTATAACTTTAACACCAGCCATTATGTTATCGAAAACCTTTTTGGAGCACAGTAGTAATTGTTGAAATTATTATTGTCGTATAATGCAATACCTATATAGCATCGGGCTGTAGTTGTCAATATTTCTTCTGTGGGAACCTTGTCTTAGAAGAATGGCTGATTTTCTAAGCAGTTATACTTAGCTAATTACTTTACACCTTCAAGATAATCACCAAAGGAATATTTTTGTCCTTTTTAAATGCCCAGTTCTTTTCTAACATCTTTTGAATAGAATAACTGATATTCTCACAATTAAACATTCATTTGAGAAATAAGCATATTTCGTTTCCGTAGCCAGGAATTTATTTCTCCAAGGTTGGTAACCCATATTTCACTATCATCAGATAAAAACTCCAAAAGTTCGACATAAGCTTTCCCCCAGTTCAGGTACTCAGAATTCTTAGGAAATGATGTTCTAATATGCCAGTCGATAACTCCCAAACCTCTAGACTGTTTTATCGTACCGATGTAATACTTCAATTTTTCGATGGTATCAAGCTTTTCTTCTGAATAGTAAAACAGACTTCCATCCATACAAAAAACCGGTAATTGAAAAACGTTTATCATACTTTGCTTGATAGGGTCCCAAGGGTGGTAAGGAAGCACAATATTCCTTCTAAAACCTATGTGGTCGTTAAAAGCTATAGACGAATCATATTCGAAACCGGCCTGCTCATGCATTTTTAATGTTCTCAATTGGTCTTTACCAATATGCCAATGATGATGTCTCAAGCCGACAGCTTTTACTCCTGCTATTTTTTCAAGTCTCGCCTTTTGGAAGGCAAGATAGTCCTCGTTCAGATACGCGTTATAGCTTGCATGCAGTCCAATTTCAAAGCCTCGATCTATAATATTTTGAAATACCCCTATAAATTTCGGGCTATCTATGTTATATGCCGCATCATAAATAGTGCCCCATTTATCAAATCGATTTATCGATGCAAAGAAAAATGTAGACCTGAATCCATATTTTTTTTCTTCCCGCATAACGTCTTCAAAAAGCCAGAAGTCATCAGGATTCTTACCGCCGATATATTCCGTTATAGCTTTCGCCTTTTTTAAGCTCGTAAGAAGGTACCATTTGAGATCTTTGTTCTTACAAAAAAGGGGTGATTTCAGGATAGCGTACCTATCAGGTATATCCACATCATGGGACAAACCAATAGCACATTTTTTCCCTTGGGGCCAGAGAGGAATTCCTTTTATGGAAAGCTTGCTTTCAAGCAATGCACGGAAAAAATTCACATACTGATTTACAATTGGTATATTTGCTATATTTGCCCTGGATTGAAAGCTTCTGTTGAATATTAGACGTTCGTGAGTATCATAATCATCATCTGATAAATTCTCGTTTACTTCATCGGTGATAAAATTTGATATCGCGTTCACGATGTCAAATTTTACCGTTCTACTTATGTCATTTTCTGAAATCTTTCCTTCTAACAATTGCTTCCATATAATATCTGTTACCTTTTCCAATATAACTATCTTACAATCTTCAGATGGGTTGTTGCCATAATAAATATCCGATTGATTATTTTCAGAAGAAAAGCCAGCTTTCCCAACTCTGATTCCGATAATATTGAAAACAAAATCAAAAACATATTGTTTCAAAGGTGATTCGTTTTCTATCTTATATTTCAAAGGGCTATACATTTCTTCATTTAACATGCAACGTTTTTCAGTGATTTCAACAATAAGTGTGTCAATGCGCAAAACATAGTGGCTTGTCCCCAACGTATCATGGGAATTTTGACCTTTTTCCACTGTAGTCTTCGATAATAAAAATAACCTTCTGTATCCTGCATATTTACAATTGTCCAATCTGCAACTTTAAGCGCTTGCTGCAATGAAGATTTATCATGCCCTGAGAAATATGATAGTGTGTCAATGGCCTGAGACGCAGATTGTATATCAACTACGTATGGTCGATTAAAGTAGTACTTCGGCCTCCCAGATTTCAGGAAAAAGTTGTCCACATAAAATTTGAATCCATCACATAAATTCCGTTCAAACGATTTATCATTCGTACTGTCGGAGTAGCACTTTAAGCTATCAAGAATATACGCTGTATGCCAATTATCTATCCAATGATATATTGGTTCTTCACCATAAAACCATGCTCCATTCGGCATCTGTCTTTCACAAGTATATTGCACCGCACTTTGTGCAACTTCAAATGCTACCTTGTCACCAGTGTGTTGAGCTGTTCTCGCCAACATAGCGGCTGCAAGCATATTCGAATTATGGACGGAGCTCTGTGCTAATAGATCATAACTTATACAAGAGCCGTTCCTTGTTTCTTCGCGAGGCAGGTCTTTTAAGATAAAAGTGCAAATACTGATGGCAACGTCTAAATATTTCCTATCACCCAAGACCTCATAAGCATCAAGAAAAGCTTGTCCAATTATGCCGGTCGTTACCGGATTAGGTTCGTATTTGGGTGTTTGACCACCCCTGGATGCGTGATCAAAACTTAGTCCCCAACAATAGCCTGAACAACCGGCTGAGTGATTCCCAATTAACCAATTCAAGCAAAAAATGGCTTTATTCTTATATTCTACATCTTTTGTTAAAATCCACATCCTAAGATAAGCACGTGCCAACAATCCCATACCTGAGGCAGACTTAAGCGCTTTTACTCCAAGCAGGGGCCGAATATGAAACGGGCATCGTAGAATAATCTGCTCCAACAACCTCTCTGCAAAGCAATTGCCAAAGGTCAATGGCCTCAAATAAGATGAGAGGCCATCGTATGGCTCGTACCCTTCGTATTTTTTATTCTGCAACCACTTCTCTAATGCTATGACACTTTCTTGTATTTTCTGAATCGTATGTGATCCTTTATCTGCCAAGATACCACTGCCTCCGCTTTTCATATGTGACTGATTCTGACGAACTATTATAATCTCATTGCGACTCTGCTAAGACTCCGTTTACTTTTGACAGCAAGTGCGTCAACGCACCGAACATAGTAGCCTGTCCCCAATGCAGCATAGGAATCTTTGCTGTTTTCCACCGGAGCTTTCTATAATAAAAAAAGCCGCTTTTATCCTGCATATTCTCAATTGTCCAATCTGCAACTTTTAACGCCAAATTTAACGAAGAATCATCTTCTTCGGCAAAATAAGATAAAGTATCGATTGCTTGAGATGCACATTGTATGTTTATCGGGTACAAGCTGTTGTTATAGTATTTTGGCTTTCCATCATCTTCAAAAAAAGTTTCTTTATAGTATTGAAATCCACGCACAAGATTTTCTTCAAAAGTTTTATCGTTCGTGCAATCAATATAGCATTTCAAACTATCCAGGTTGTAACCTGTGTGGAAATTATCAATCCAATGATACTTTGTTTCTTCCCCATAATACCAGGCCCCATTCGAAAGCTGTTTTGAACAGCTATATTCCATTGCTTCTTTAGCGACTTTTACTGCCTCAGTATCACCGGTAAACTTGGCAGTTCTCGCTAACATTGCTGCGCCAAGCATATTAGCATTGTGGATAGGTGAGCCGTCGGAAAGTGGGTGATAACTTATGTAGGTTCCGATTTCCGTATCTTTATATAAAAGGTCTTTTAGTATAAAGGCACATATACTTTGTGCAACATCCAAATACTTCTGTTCTCTCAGAATCTCATAAGCATCAAGAAAAGCCTTCCCGATGAGGCTGCTCCAAACTACGGTAGGCGTGTCTTTAGGTTGTCTGCCTCCTCTGGATGCATGGTCAAACATATTCCCCCAGCTGATGCCTGAATAACCGATTGAATGATTATCTATTAGCCAATCCAAGCAATAAGTGGCTTCATCCTTATATTCTACCTCCTTTGTCAGAACCCACATCCTAAGATAACCGCGTGCTAAATAACCCATGCCTTGAGCAGGCTTACGCGGCCTTATACCAAGTATTGGCCGTATATTAAACGGACATCGTAAAACACTTTGCTCTAATACTCTCTCTGCAAAGCAGTTTCCAAAGGTCAAGGGTCTTAAATAGGACAAAAGGCCATCGAAAGGTTCGTATCCTTCGTATTTTTTATCCTGTAACCACTTTTGTAATGTCATGACACTTTTTTCTATATTCCGAATCATATTTGCCTCTATATCCATAAAGATGCTACTGCTCTGGTTTTTTACGTGAGATGACTTCATTTATACTTTATTATTCTGGATTAACTACTCAGCACTGTTTTATATACCGTCTCTAACTGTGATATAGCATTAGATGCCAAAAAGTGCGATTGCGCATACTGGTAGTTGTATAAAGAAATTCTTTCGTATAAGGCCGTATCCATAAGCAGCTTCTCAATAAAATTCGTAAAAATTTTCGGGTCTAAACTATCTGAAATAAATCAATGTTCTCCATCCTTAAAAAATTCGACAGAACCACCAATAGGTCTTATTATAAAGTTAAGCCATAAGCCATCGCCTCGATTACTGCGATAGGACAGCTTTCGGTGTAACTCAGCAGGCAGAATACACAGGCTTCTTTGAATGTGCGACGTTTTTCTGTGCAAGCTGTATAACCTGTTAACGTAATGGTACGGATATGGCGAAGAATCAGAATGCGTAATAAAAACATTCATAGAACCGCCTACCTAATTCTTAATCTCGACCGGAATTACACTCGTAGATATTGTTTTGCCTCTTTTTCAATTGGCGACTATTTATTTGAGGTATTGACAATCTCCTCAGCCGCTTCGAAGAAAGTAGAGAACTGAATTCCTCTGTTGCTGTCCGAATAGCTCCGCATGGCTGATAAGAAGCTATCGAAATGCTTATCGTTCCAGAAATCCTTACTATGCCCTATAAGCACAACTGGAACAACGTGCTCGATCTCTTCCTCAGAATTACCGTTCTTTTGCAAGATTTCTTCCACTGCCGCGACCATCGATCTTGCACTCAGCTTACAGAAATCCACGTTAACCGGATGCATTGAACCCAGTTTCATCAATACTTCGCTTAGCTTTGCAGTACTTCGAATTCCACCCGCCTGATTTATGGCCCTGGTATAACGGCTCTCCAGCTTCCTGCGTTTGAGTGTTGTCCGAAGCTTAGACCATCTGAAGTTAGCGATGTAGGGCTGCATCCTCGAGTAGACCGGAAATTCGAGAACATTTTCGCCCTTAGGTCCACTTAGGCACACATCATCCACTGTGGTCCACCAGTAGCCGTAATTATACTCAGCCTTTCGAAAATCACATCGCCCCGCTGCAGATTGAACATACAGCCCCTGTACAACTGAGCTGTCGATCAATAAGCCCACGGCCTTCATAGCAGGTATCACCCACAAGGATGGTTGGATGCAGAATCCTCCGGCTCGAAAGGCGATACATTGATATGTTGGGTTGACTGGACGCAGCATCTGCTCCAAGGTACGTTTGCCTTTCGACAGCACCCCCATAATGGAGCACTCATCCTCATGAGCACCCAGGCTATGTGGAAGATCGGCGATACGCCATTGGTCTATCCTCAATCTCCATAGACCATCGTCTAATTCTGACCCGATCCATTGTGGATGCAGATGAAGTTGGACATCATGGCCCCGCCTCATTGCATTTTGCGCTTGATCTTCCATGACTTTCGCAGGCGAGTAACTCAGCCCCAGCCTGCCTTCCATTTGTTTGAAAGCCCAGTATTCCGCCACTTCGAACATAATGGTGAGTTTCGCACCGTATTTATCACAGATATTGAGGATGCGGTTAGTCGGCTCAACGATGTCCCATATTACATCGCCTGCACCATTGCCGAATATTTCGTAGTCAAGACTCAATATAAGGTGTATCAACTCGATAACTCGCTTATTCCGGCCTCAAGACGTCCACTACTCGCTGAGGCAAGGTCCGCTTACGGACGACAACTTAAAGGCGTTCTTTATCGCCTGTTCGCAAGCGTAATGGGGTTGCTGGTTATAATGGCGTAGCGTAACCTCCTTATTTCTACAAAATCGAGTAATAATTTCATACAACACCCACATTATCGGTCCATAGCTTTCAAAAACCTAAAAATTAGTCGACATATTTGCGACACGGTGTATTAGCTTTTAGCTTTGTCAGACCTAAAATTCTGAATACTGCTGATTTCACTTTTTGCCTTTGTTCTCGGCGTCTGAACTCTATCAATTCCATGGAAAACTGTCTCTTTTCTCTTTTTAAGAAACCCCATAAATAACCAGAAAAAATCAGTACTCCACCTAATATATACGGTCTCTCTGTCATCTGACGTGCTGCTCTTAAAACTTCCCAAAGCAGGAGATTGCCGGAAGCATAATCGGCCTTTTGGCCTGTCCGGAACCTGGCAGATAAAATGTTCCTCTCGGCAGTTCCCATCTTCCTGTGGTGAAAAAGTGTTTTATCGTGAAAAGACTGCGTTTGCCAGCCATACATCCGAGCCAGCATAACTGCGGCCACAGGTAAACAACCTTGTTCTTCAAGAGCTCGATTAAATATTTGTTCAAGGCACTGGCGTTTAAACAACTGGCATGCTCCATGAACATGCTGTGAATTGTATAATTTATGGTCAATATTATCTTGATTTTCGATGAAAGGAGTCCCAACAACACCTAATTGTGGAACTTGCTCGCACTTCTCAAGTAAAAACTGGAAATATTCTTCATCGAATGACACATCCGCATCAAGTATTCCAATAAAATCGTATGTCGAGTTACTAAGTCGCTGAAGCCCTGTTTCAAGAGCACGATACTTAGCCCTGAAATCTCGACTGCCGTCACGATCGATACGCAATAACTGTATGAAATCATAGCTCTTTTCATATCGCTTTACAATTTCATCGGTTTTATCTGTTGAGCCATCGCTTACTATCACCCATTTCTCCGGCAAAACAATCTGGGCAACGACAGACTTAATTGTCTTCTCAATATAAGCCTCTTCGTTACGTGCCGAAGTAAGTAAAACGTATTTGCGATTCATAATCCTGTTCCCTATATGAAATCAGGCCCATAAATTAATAATGTTTCAATGTGTCATGAGCCGGCGAAAGAAATCGTAAGTGCGTGGGAAACAAACTTTCAAGTACAGCTTTACAACATCAATTGGCCATAAGTACCCATGATATTGTCGCGCAACCAGATACTTCTCATAGGGATGTTGCCCTTTAGGACCATGCATAATCCGCCAGCGCTTCCTGAATGGTATGTTCGGATCAGCCCATAAGCAAGCTGGATCATTTCTCCTGCACACCCCTTGATACCCTGGCGCAACACAGAGTATGAATCCCTTCTTCCTTGCACGTACCCCGTAATCCTGATCTGCCCCGGCATGTCGAAACTCAATCCTGAGGTTTCCAACAGCATCGACTACCTGGCGTGGAATTAAAACAATGTTCCCATTCATAGTGTAACAGAATTGATACCTATCGGATGGCTCAACCCAATTTTTGCATCCTTTAAGAAAACCACCATAGGTTATTCTGCCAGTTTCAGGATCTCGGCAATTGCCGACAATGATTCCAATTCGGCCTTCCTTTCCAGAGACTTCGGAAGCAGTTGCGAGCAGGGTCGAGATCGCATTGGCATCCAGTATAACATCATCATTAAGCCAAAGATGGTAATCCCAGGCGCTCTTTGCTGCCTCGGCCCAGGCCATGCGCATGCCACCTGCCCAGAAGAGGGAGCCATCCCCCCTGATGATTCGAACTTGGGGGAATTCACCGGCAACCGCTTCGCCCGTGCCGTCTGTAGACCCATCATCCACCAGGAAAACAGAAAGACTTGTCTCAGCAGGCAAGGCTTGAGCAAAAAGGGACCGCAGGCACGAGAGGGTCTTCTCCCGTCGATTGTGGCAGGTCATAAGCACTGCTATTCGTTGCTGTTCCGTACTTTTCATAATATCAGATCAGCTTATATAAGTTGAGTATGAATTCTATAATTTCTGTATCGGCATAAAAACATGAACCAGCCAGCCATTATCATTTTAAGCTCCTGATTACCCTGGCCGGCACTCCGGCAGCAAGTACAAATTGCGGCAGAGAACGAGTAACTACGCTGCCGGCAGCCACCACTGTCCCTCGGCCAATGCGACAGCCCTTGAGCACCATTACGTTCATACCCAGAAAAACATCGTCTTCGATGACAATTGGAAGCGATTGCGCCGGAGCATTCTGTCGTCGAGCATCCACATCCAGAGGATGTCTATCGGTATCACAGATTGTGCAGTTGGCTCCAAAGAGGACATGATTGCCTACCTCAATGCGGCTGGATGCAGCAATAATCGTGGCGCTTAAACCACAGTGGTTACCGATTTGAATTGTTGCATCACGACCGGCACTTAGAAAGCATCGACGATTCAAGCCGACTGAGTTGGACCATTGTGCCGACCGAAATGTACAGGAGTCCCCAATGCTCACCATAGCTGTGGGGTGCTTATGCAGAATAGGAACTCCAGTGAAAACGCAACCATGCCCAAGCTGTATGTTCCACCAGTGAGCAAGCAGTCGTCCCCATATCGTGCTCAGTGTTGTCGCGCTTCGTTGGAAAGTGCGGTTCAGTACGTACGGCAAAACATCGCGAAATCGTGAGGTATTGTGATGTGTCAGTGATTTTGACTTGCTGAACATAAACAATTCCATCTATAACTGTCGGTTCACGTCAAGGTGGCCGCTCAATCTGCATAGTTTTCTTAATACTAAGACGATCTCACCAGCCTGGAACAAGCATCTTGGTATCATGGCAGCAAATACGCCAACCCAGACTATACCGGCCGTTCCGAGTTGATCAGCATAGCGAAAAGAAAGAAACAAAGAGATAGCAGCGAATACGAAACCGTAGGCAGCTTGACCAATAAAGCGGTTAAGGCCGTTGAGCAAGACCGATGCTATGGCGTTCCACACGTTAAACAGAGCCCAGACATTGCAGGCCATGAGGAGTGACCAACCTGGAACAATATCGGGCTGACGGGTCCATATTAAGATGACGTACTGACCTGCCACTGCGGCGATGACAAAGTTTGGTAGTGCTGTCGCCACACCAAGAAAAATAGATCGGCGAAAGGCACGTGTGACCCAAGCAACATCACCTCTGGCAGCAGCTTCTCTGTATGCCGGCCAGAGTGGGCTAATCGCCATCGTCACTATAATGCTGACAACACCCAACAGCCTCTGGGTCACAGAGAACGGGCCAACAGAGGCGGTTCCAAAACAGTTCGCCATGATAAGTGAGGGGCCTGAAAGCATCATGGTGTAGGCAATATTCGCCATCAAGGCAGTGAGGCCTATTCTGGTAACACGGACTGTATCCCGGAAATTGACGGCGCCGACGGATGGTCTCAGCCATGGAACTCTGATAAAAAGGAGACAGCTCGCGAATGCTAATACAAGAGATGGTATCCCCATGACTGCTGCCACCAGAATAGGTAATGGCAGTTTCTTCCATGCACAAATGATTACGCCGACAAGAGCCAATATATTGCCGATGGAAAGGATTATGTTCGCCCAGTAACCTTTCTGGTAACCGGCCAGTATCCGCCGTATGAGGCAGCAAGGTAATCCAAATCCAAATGCCACGACTAACACTTGAGCGGTTGGCAATAGGTCCTTCCCGGTGGCAGGATCATACGTTTTTAGGACTTTACTCCATGGAATAAATGGCAGCCCAACTAACGCCACGATGCACAGCACAGTGAATACCATGAACATGGCAAAGATGGCACTCGATACGAGACCTCTCGGAGCGTTCCTGTTGCCCTTTCCGTCACACTCACTTAAAGCGTTCTGCAGGCCGATTCCGACTCCCATGTCAGCAAACGCGAGAAAAGCGACAAAGCTCATCAGCGTCATCCAGAGACCGAACCGCTCTTCTCCAAGATATGATAGCGTCAGCGGTACGTTCACAAGCCCCGTAATTACGCTTATGACCTTGGCAGCTACTGCAGAAACAGCCGTCCTAGCGATCCGCTCATATCTTTGCTGACTCCGCCCGATAGACGCAGATGTATTGCCGGACCTGAGAAAGAAAAGCTTAGCTATAGTGATAATCCTATCAGGCAACAGTTACCCTTCCAGCCCTTGATGAGCTGTTTGAGGCATTCTCGTTTCCCCCATCAATATCCGGTTATTAAGCAAGTCTATTTTACCTCGACAGAAGAGTACATTATTCGACCTTGATAGATTCAGCTCTCTTTTTATATCCCATAGAATTATCATTTAATATTGCAAAAAAAAATTATTACATACAGCCTACTTTTAGGTCATATTCCTGTTTAATATATTCGGAATTATATAACTCAGATGTAATAATTTTACCTATTTTTATTATTCATAAGCAAAACAACGATATTGCTCATCGAAATTATTCCAGCAAAGTATCTCGTTTCGGACCTAATGCCGCTCCTGAAATCGCAAAAAGCAGGAGATTAATATTATTGTCAAGACCGATAGTAAGACCTAAACCGGCAATCAAAAACACAACTATAATAGACAAGTATATAAGCGAAAATTCCTTCCAAGCTTTATCCCGGGCAAACCTGTAATTTTTAATACTTGAATGAAAAAGAAATAGGAACAGCAATACATAAGCTGATGCCCCTATAAGCCCTGTCTCGGAAAGCATGGCTAAAATTTGATTATGCTGACTGGCTGTTTTCATTATCAGAGTATAGTTTTGAAATCCAATACCATCGATAGGGCTTTCCTTAAAAAAGGACAAAGCATAACCAAACCGCTCAAGTCTATCTTGAATATTTGCTACATTAGCAACTCTATGCTGATAAAACTCTGAGGCAAAATCTGATTCAAGGAACTTAATAAAAAACGGCATGATTAATACAACTAATAGAAGCAAGACAAAGCTTAGTTTAAGAAGCTGTCTTCTTCGAATAAGAAGCCAGGTTAGTAATCCCAAAATCCAGGCCAGCCATATACCTCTATATAGAGTAAAAAAGATGGCAATCGATATCATTACAAGAACAATAACGTGAGATAATTTTGCATACGTCTTTGTGCTGTCAAGCGTGATATATTTATATAGCACGATAAAAAAACAAAATGCAGTACAAACTGCAAGGGTAGTATCATTAGGATAAGGCCCATTTGGTCTTACCCATCCGAAATCTTCCTGCACCATTCTTTGTACAGCTACACCAGCTTCGGGTGCGGAAGAAAATATATCCTTTTTAGTAAAGTGCTCATAAAATGCCAACATCGATAGATAAATACCAACAATGAATAGAACGCTCACAAACTTTTTGAAATATTTTTTATCTGTGATAAGGTTTTTTGATAACACATAGACTATAAATGGGATGAAAAATACATCTGTTAGAACTCTCGCTCCCATCAATTTATTCAAACTTTTTGTGGCCACAGAAAAGCCAACTATAATTATTAAAAATATAAATATGATCTCGATTTTGTCGAAGGGAAGAAGCTTTCTTTCTCTCAGTGCAATTTGCTTCAAAAAGATAAAAAACAAAAGTGCTACAAATACTCTATCGTAAGTTATAATTGGATGTGTACCCACTATTAGAAATGACATCTCATCAATAGAGAAAAAGGAGAATGTTAATAAAAACAAAAGAAAAAGATTTTCAATTTTCCCCGCACATAGAAATACAGCCAGAAGGCACAATATACCTAAAGAAATTTTCCCAAAGCCTAATACGATAAGCCCTGCAAAACAGATTGCAATAAGGATTATCATTAGCCGGCCGAGATAAGTCTCTTCTCTTAAAAATAATGCTTTACTACCTATCATCTTTCTTAATCTCCACAATCAATTATTTATCAAACCAATAATATCCGACCTATATCTCAAGAAGTATTCGTTTATAAAGGACAGCGACTTGACACAAATATGAAGTATGATATAGAATCAATTATCCCACTTTCCTCAAACATCTTTGTTTCCTCAGTTTCAGAAAGGAGCTCCACATCCCTATACATGCTCCAATACAAACAGATACAGCAGCAACTCTTCTGTAACTAAAGATAAAATCACGTAAAATATAAACCGTAATTAAAATCAAGAGACCTGGCCCTCCATATCGCGCTATCCATGTTATAATTTTAGATTTAGGAAATATGTTATATCCCGCAAAGAAAAAAATAGTCATAGATGCCAGCATTATTATGAGATAAAAAACCAACATAAAAGCTAAAAGTTTATTTCTAAAATAACAGGATTCACTTGAGGACAAATAAATTCCAACAGGTCCGTGATACAATCTATCCAAGAATGTTGGCATCATTTCATACAGCTGATAATAAGGTCTGCTATTTAAGAACCTGCCTGCACTTAGATCATTAATCACCTTAGCTGCCTGACTGATTGATAATACTTTTATATCGTCTTCTGATGTCACCCAATTTAAAAGATCAACAAATTCTTGATATGTAAGTCTTCCTTTTTCTTTATTAATTTCAATAAAATCGTATTCATGAAAAAGAGCAACAATAACAGGCTGAGCTTCAGAAGAAATACGTCGAGCTGATTCAACCGCTTCCCTCAACTGGGTAAGATTACATGTTGCAGGCAAGAACTTCAGCGAGCTCGACATCTGGGCATAACCATATCCCTGCGCAGAAATGCATTCAAACTTCAACTCTTCAAGAGCTCGAATTGTATTTGAATCGCAACTACTCCACGGTGGTACGAAAATATTAATTTTTATGCCAAGCATCCTCTCTAAAAGTTCTTTCCCCTTCGCTATTTTTTCTGCCTGGCAACTGTAACTGAGGCCGGCAAATTCGCTCCGCCCACCCCACTTGACAATTGACTGATGTGTGTAACCGTGTTGTGCTATATCCAAAGTGCCGGCTTTTATTGCGTTATTTAATATGTCAGCTTTCATTTGGCCTAAAGGGGCAATATCCTCATGGTTAGAATCATATCCCTCTCGGCATATGTATGGAATAACTCCAAATGTGCAAGGCACACTGCACCTTTGAAAGGCATCAATTATTTTGACTTCAATATCTGTATTGCTGCGTTCGGAATAGTCGTCAAATCGAAAAACAACTGTAATATATTTTTCGTTGGCATTACATTCCGTTTGAGCCACTGCTGTTGAAGCAAAAATTAAAAAGGACACAATTAACAGCAGATGACCTGTATGAATGAGCAAAGCTCCGAAACTGCTCTTAAACTTTTTGTTGAACTGACTCATTAACGAAGTGACCTTCATAAAATCTGGTCCTACCCCCCAGCAATACCTAAAACATGTTTCCTTCGCATGTCAAGCCAAACATGTGTTTACAGCTATCTGTGTGATCTGAATAATTTCAACCAACGGAGTTCTGTTCGTGCACCACGACTTACAACTAATAGTTATCATGGTCTAAAAATGTTACATTCCTTGGTAATCAACTCCTTTTAAGGTATTGAGTATTACCTAATTTCGACCATACCACCGCCATTTTTTAGCGACATAGTAGCCGCCTCGAGCACCTGAACCACCCTCAGACCTTCCAGACCACCTGATTCGGACTCTTTTCCGTTTTTAATGCAGCTAAGAAAGTGCTCGCATTCCACTTTTAGCGGTTCAACCAATTTGAGGAATGGAGCATACATACCCCCATAATGGTAGGAATATTGAAATTCGGCAAAAGTATCGTAGTGAGGTGGTATTTCAACCCGTTTATCGTAAATTTTTATTTTGTCTATCGGTTCCAGATCATCATAAACGAGCATCTTCTGTCTGCCAATAAACATCGTCTCACGAACTTTATTGGGATCCAACCAGCTACTCTGAATCGTGGCGAAAGCACCATTAGTAAAATTCAATGTCATATTAGTCACATCTTCAATCCCATTAGTAACATGTGACTTACCCTGACAATTAACAGACACAGGGGCTTTGTCCAAAACATAGAGAATAATAGAAATGTCATGAGGCGCAAGGTCCCAGGCCACGTTAATATCCTTCTGGAAAAGACCAAGATTCAAACGTCTGGAACTAATGTACTGAATCTCTCCAAGCTCTCCTGAAGCGACAATTTCTTTAATTTTCCTGACAGGAGTGGAGAAGATAAAAGTATGCCCAACCATGAGCGCTACATTGTGGCTCTTGGCTAATTCTATTAATTCCTCACATTCTCGTACTGAGTTGGCCATAGGCTTTTCAATTAGCGTATGTTTGCCTGCTTGCAGGCACGCCTTGGCCATCTCATAATGGAGGCAAGCCGGTGTGGCTACTGCAACCGCATCAACATCGGGATCATTGACAATATCATCAAACTGGGAAGTAGCTTCTACCCTGGGATTGAGCTTCTTGATATGCGTAAGCCGATCTACATTAATGTCACAAACGTACTTTACTCTACATTCAGAAAGGGAACCAAAATTACGGATAATATTTGGCCCCCAATATCCACACCCTACTACCGCAATGTTAAGCATTTCTCCACCCCCCTTAAATCAGCTACTTTTGTTTCGTTAATCTCGTCGATGATTTGAGAAATAATAGCAAATGGAGTTTTCAATAAAATCTTTATGTCGAGCCAAAAAGATTGCCGTTTGGAATATCGAATATCTAATCGAACCATTTCATTAAAGCTAAGTCTATTCTTTCCGCTAACCTGCCAAAGACCTGTCATACCAGGCAAAGTATCGAAGCGCCTATAATGCCAAGGCAAATATTCCGCCACCTCGTAGGGTAATGCAGGACGCGGACCAACCACACTCATTTCACCACGCAGGACATTAATCAACTGCGGAAATTCATCTATACACATCCTGCGAAGTATCTTGCCAAACCGAATCCACTCCTGATGGTTACGAAGCTTCGTCATCGGCTTATTTGGAGCTACACCATTTTTTGCGCCATTTATCAATTTAGTGATATACTGTCTATGTATCGCAGCGTCATTGTCAACCTTCATGGTTCGAAATTTCAACATGGTGAATGTTTTCCCCATATACCCCACTCTTTTTTGTTTGAAGAAAACGGGGCCATTGGATACGACTTTGATTAATATGGATACGAAGAGAAATAAAGGGGACAAAATAATGAGGGCAACTATTGAGAACAATACATCAAAAGCTCGCTTCCACATTTGGATCGATTCGTGGAAGAATAGCTCAAGCTCCGCTGGCCGTGTAGTGCCGTTAAATGTGATATCAGTAGAAATCTGCTGAGCAATAAGCGGATTGTTACTCTTGAAACTTCGGTCAGAAGATATTAAATAGTTTCGTGATGTTCCTGCCTCCCATCGGGGACAAATATCTGCGAAACGAAGCTGTTTAGAATGACCATTGCCATTGGGAAATGACTCATATGGGTAAGTATAAACAGTATATTCTGGAGCCAAAGTCTTTGAAGTTACCACATCACAAATTCTATCAGCCAACCTTTGAGCCCCGATACCAGATGTGTCAGGCAAGACAACACCTATATGCCTGTCATCATACCATCCAGCTTCATCAGTCCACCGAATCCGATTTAAAAGCGAATCGGTTAAATAGCGCTCTTGAAAGATACACTCCCCCCTATAACTCAATTCAAAAAGAACAAGCGAAAATTGATGTGCATTACGGATGGCCCGAGCCTTCTCTCGCTCAAGTATGGCATGAAATTGCTCGGCTGAATGTGCACTAAATGGAACTCTTGCCTCTTTTGCACAGACCCGCATCCTCGGCAGAGCCCACAACCTTGGTATATCCATCACCCTTCATCTCCTCCTCCGGCATCCTAATTGCCTTGTTCTTATCCTCCTTAGAAATATTTCCAGCCTTTGGAGGTGAGTACACCCATCATTACATTGTAAAAAGCCCTCACACCTCAAGAAGGAATCTATTTTTTTTGTATAATAGTTCATCGCGTGTTTTTTGTCAAGCTTTTTCCCGCTTTTTTTAGGTTTTTTTGTTCAGACAACAAATATCTCCCAATAGGAACTATCTTTCCTGTCGGGTTCTTGCTGGTACGTGCAAGTTAATCTATATATTTGTCTGCTTAATATGCAGGTTTTTGCCGTTAATAGAGCGGTGGATTTTCAGATTAAAAGTGCTAAGTCTTTTATCTAAAATGGCTTATAAATCTCAAAAATGTTATTGCTCGCGTAAATTTTGGCCACAGCCAACAGCTCAGATGAAACACACCTTATCAACAAACTTAGTTCAGTTATTTCAATAATCTCCCCTATTTGTTCACCCTACTACTTGCTCAGCAATCCGTTCAAAAGGCTGTATTTACCTGGTATTCTCGAATTCCTGCTCTATTAATACCACCTTTAATGTGAATAAAGAGCACAAAACAATCACCAAAAAGATTACCTACAAGGTCCGGTACAACCACTGTGGGATATAGAAACGCCGCTTATTAATGATAACACCCATAATTTTAGCATTCGACTGTTCTAATAGTTCCTTCGTCTTATGTGCAACTTCCCAACGAGAATGTTCTGCTTCTACGACCAAACCGACGCCATCGCAAAGTCCAGCCAGTCGAAGCGCCCAGCTTGCCTCGTTCACAGCTGGCAGATCGATAACAACAAATTGGTAATTTTTCTTAATCGAATCCAATAGGTTAGTAAATCTACCCGAATCAAAGATTTCAGAAAGATTGCCATTTATTGCGCCTGCTGATAGAATATGGAGATTCTGTACCGGTGAGGGGACAATTACGCCTTCACTATTTTGACTATCTGCAAGAATATCAGTCAGTCCAGGTGAGAGTCTCGACTCAAATATTTGATGAACAGAAGGATGTCGAATATCCGCGTCTATAAGCAGGACTTGCCCATCACCCGGTCTTGCCAGCGATCTTGCAAGGTTTGCTGCAACTGTGCTGGCACCTTCATCATGATGCGAACCTGTAATAGCCAGCACCCGCGGTGCCTTTTTAGGACTGCCTATGCTTAATAATACATTTTCCTTGAACACTTCATAGTATCCTTTTACGCCCACAGGAATATCCCACTTAGCTGTGGCAGAAATCCTGTTGACTGCAGAACGCGGGATAGATACAAGAGCCGGCAGTTGCAGTTTCCGCTCCACCTGTTCAGGCGTTTTGATGGAGTGGTCCATGTATTCAGAGACAAGTGCGATTGTTATTCCACCCAAAATTCCAACTAAAAGACCTAACATTAGGTTAAGTGCTCTGTTGGGTCGAACCGGCCTCATTGGAAGTGTGGCTGGCTGAACCACATTGATATTTGATATTTTTCCTGTCTCAAGAGCTTCATCTACGCGAGCCTGTTCGAGGTTCTCAGAATACTTGCGATAGTTTCCATCCTGTATTTCTATCTCTCGTGTCAAGTTTGCGAATTTGACACTGTTATCATTCAGAGTTTTTAGCTCCGTTTTTGCAAGTTCCAATCTATTCTTGAGCTCGTTTACTCTGGCCTGGAGTGATGATACATTTGCTTGTTCAGTAAATAGAGATGACTGCAGCGTCTGGTAAATCGAATTCAGTCCCTTTGTAAGGGTGCTGCGTGCCTGGTTCTCCTGGCTGAGCAGTGCCTGTGCTGCGGCAATTTGACGACGGACATCTTGCACCTGTCTACTTTCAGGTTCAAACTTGGATACAAGGTCTTGTTCTAAAAGTTGCAGCTCGTAAAGCCGTGAACGCATGCTGTCAGCAGCAGCATTCGGAAGGCCCACGGTTGCTCCCGTCACTACTAAATCCGGGGTACTGGTCAAGTTGTTTTGCAATTCCTGTACTTTTGCCCTTGAAGCAGCTAACTCAGATTCTGCATCGTCTATATCAGTTTGTAAACTACCGATGCGCCCCAAAATGACCTTCTGCTGCTCCTCCAATGATGAAATACCGGTTTGGTTCATCAAATCCCGAAGCTTGTTTTCAGCTTCTACAAGCTTGACCCGTAATTGGCCAGATTCCTGCGTGAAAAATTGATACGATCCAAGAGTACGATGCACTTCAATGTGCTTTTCGAGATAGCAATCGATGAAAGCGCTGAGCACTTTCTGAGCCAGTTGCGGATCTTTTGCCTCGTAAGAGATTCCGAGTATCCAGCTTGTTTTCTGGATATTTACTTTCAATCCCTTCATAACACTGAGCACAACAGCGTCATGTTTGCTCAACGGTGTGATCATAAACAATCGCTTCTTCAGACTTTGTTTCCATGACTCTTTAGGGAAGGATACAAATGCTTCCAGCCCGACGGAATCCACTACTTTTTCGGCAATCTCCTGGCTTTTGATAATCTCAAGCTCGGTGCCGATCTCGTTTTCACGAGAATGAGATACGGGAATGATCGTACCGGTTGTTGCTGTTGGGTCCAAGGTCACGGTTTCACGACCAACGCGCACCAGCAGTTTGGCTTCAGAGCGATAGATATCACTGCTCATAAATGTGAATACAGCTACCGCGATTGTTAAGGCCAAAAAGAATAGAATCACTTTCCATTTGTGCCGAAAGAAAATATAATACAGGTCGCGAACTGACCTTTCCTGAGGTTTTTCTTCAATCCCGACTATTTTATCCGACATTAGAGTTCCCCCTTTCAAATTTTATGTCCGATTTGTTAACGATAACCATAGCCAACCGTAGTCTTTCCTGAAGTCCTTGTAATCAGGAAGCCTGTCCGAGGTAGCAACTGACTTATATGTTGATCTACCCATTGATCAAGCTTCGTGATTTTGGTTCTTGGCACATATACAATATCCTGTGGCTGTAAATAAAATGGTTGTGTTGCCTCTCCCTTTAAAGCACCATCAAGATTAACCGAGTACGCATATCGCTGACCGCTTTTATGACGGATGACAATCACGTTTTTAACCTCAGCTTCCGGGAAAATAAATCCTCCGGCCTGCATAACCGCTTGCAGGACATCAACCTCTGCAGGTATTTCAATAACGCCCGGTGTAATTACTTGTCCCCCAACGTACACACGGCGATTCAGTAATGAACGCACTATAACAGCGATTTCGGGCTTTTTTAAATGAGGCACATACAATTTCAATAATTCTTCTCGAAGCCCAGATGGGCTTTTTCCCTGAACGTCGATCTCACCGAGCAACTGAAGTGATATCTTCCCATCAGGACGTACTGTCTGAGTAATATCAAGCTCAGGAGTATAATAGAACTTCAGTTCTACCTCATCACCCGGTCTCAAAGCTACGTTAGAAGAGGTTATAGCCTCTGCTTCAGGTACACCAGAAAAACCGGATCGGCTCTCGTTAAGTTGGTTTCGGATGAGACTTGTCAATCTTTGATGTTCCGCTTCCATTTCAGACATCGTAGACGAAGTCTGACAGCCCATAATTGAGCCAACCAGAATCGCTCCCATGATAAGGACCAACAATTTTCTCACTCTTAAAACACGATAAAATCCCATCAGCCTACCTCCCAAAATCCCACGACTTCTTTTTTGATTTTTAAACTTCGCCGCGGACAAATACTACATTTGTGTTATAATTATGGGCTGAACTTAACACTAAAATTACGCCCGCTGGAGAAGATAACCTTACCACCCATAGGTTCAAAATAGCTCGCATCATAATTATTAATTAGTTCCGGACAAACTCCGTCCCCGTAAGTTACATTCTAAAATTGAAAAACTACCCCATCCCCTGAGGTCGAGTATACCGAACATGCAGTATAAGCCTAATACTTTCACATCTACAAAAATTTAGTGGGCTCGAGGTAAGAGACTTGATTCCCCCACCCCTCCTCCATTACCCAAGACAATCGCAGGTAGGAATGCCAGAACCACGCTATTACTCTGCATTACTGCTTCATTAATAAAAGGTAAAAATCCATCCCCCCACGCTTGTAATATCCTCCTTTTTTGAGGGTAAAGCTTGAACTTTAACTAAGCTTTCGGCGACCACCCTCACATTGTTAGACTATTCTATACATTATTCCGTAAAAAGTCAAGAAAAAAAGGGAAATTCAGTCAGGTGAGTGCGTTATCTGCATATATAACAAGGCCTTACCATATCAGGAAAGCCAAGTTATAACTAGTTTTTCGAGGCTCAGAGGCGACCTACCGCCCAGCTATAAAAACAGAGCTAATTGTTAAGTTATGTGTCCATATTTTTGTGTATATCGCTGGCCTTTTCAATAATTAGTTCTGCCGATCTGACGTCAATGGTACTGCTCGAAAAGACATTTACTCCAGAAATTGTGGTTTCAATCAAGATAGCATTGACCTGAGCCAACTTATTTCTTACTCTATGTCGCATAAGCTTTATGGACAAGCCTATAATTCAAGGGCTTCAAAAGAATTTCTTTAGGAAAAAATATCTCAAAAAGGCACAATTAAATTATAGGAGGCAAAAACAGATGAAACTACAAATACAACTCTGCTTGTTATGCATATTAATGCCCATAATTATGGGATGTGAGACGAAACCACCCACCTCAATCCACCAAACAATGGCTACCTATGAGGAACAATCATCCACGTTGATTCACGAAACTGCAGCTACCGGTGATGTTAGCCAGATGCAAATCTACATTTTACGAGGCGCTAATGTGAACGCCAAAGATAAGGACGGCAAAACTGCTTTACACTTGGCGGCTAGGTACGGCCACGAGGCCGCGGCAGAACTACTTATAGCCAACGGCGCAAACGTAAATCTGGAAAACAATGACGGAGAGACACCTTTGTATATAGCTGTTCGATGGGGCCATCTGGATTTAGCTGAGCGGCTCTTAGCAAAAGGTGCTTTAATTAAAACCATCCATTTGGCTGCTTACATAGGAAATATAGACATGATAACACTGTTTGTCAAAGGAGGTTCCAACATCAACGCACAAGACAGGCACGGCGAGACACCTCTGCACTTCGCAGCCCTTGCTGGCCAAAAGAACACCGTCAAATTCCTTCTTTCCAAAGGGGCCAACGTCAACGTGGAAAGCTTCTCCGGTTGGACACCTCTGCACTTTGCGTCAGGTGTAGGTCAGAGGGAAATTGTCGAACTGCTCATAGGACAGGGTGCTAACATTAAAGCCAAAAGCAGATTGGGCATTACGCCTTTGCATCTCGCAGCCTACCAAGGCCTGACCGATGTGGCCAGGTTCCTTATCGCCCAGGGTGCTGATATCAAAGCAACTGACAAATATGGTTTTACACCCTTGCATCTCGCAGCTTATGAAGGCCGCATTGAAATGGTCAAACTGCTTATCGCCAGCGGTGCTAATGTGAATGCCAAAAACAGTAACGACAAGACAGCCCTGTCCTTAGCAAAGCAGCAAGGTCATAACAAAATCGTTGACATCTTAAGTTTTTACGCTGATCAAGACTGATTATGGTTTAAAATGAACAGTAAAAGACAAACTGAGACAAAGGGAACAAAGCTATCTAATAAAGAATTGTCTGATATTACAAAACTGAAGGCAGGAGTTATAGAAACTCGTATAATTTCCCCTTCAGATGTGGAAACTGCTGTGTGGGTACGATTGAAGTGCCAGTTCGGATGCGGCGGTTTCGGCCAATGCCTGGTTTGCCCTCCTTTTACACCATCATCAGATGAAATGCGCAAGGTTCTGGATTCTTACCGCAGGGTGATTCTGATACACTTTGACCGGAAGGCAAATATAAAAGCAACGGTTGCCGAGCTTGAGCGGGACATTTTTCTACGCGGTGCATGGAAGGATTTCGGCCTTGGTGCCGGTCCCTGTCCTTTCTGCAGAGAGTGTGATGTAGAAGAGCAGCAGTGTCGGCATCCCGAACGCGCCCGCCCATCGATGGAAGCCTGCGGAATCGATGTTTTCTCCACCGTGAAAAAAATGGGACTACCCATAGAAGTTGTCCGAACAAGACGTCAATGTCCCAACTTTTACGGACTCATACTTGTTGACTGAAATCCGGAATCTTCAATTGTCCGGATTTACCATATTAAGTCGTGCGAAAAATCAAGGAGTTTATAGTACAAAGCTTATCGAGGTCATGTAACACAGTTCCCATTATTATGAAAAAAGGAGATGCAAATGCGTGGAATGAAGATATGCCTGTGGATAGCCGGTTTTGGGTGTTTGCTGTCGGTATTTGGAATATTCCTACCTCTCTCGGCATTAGAATCCGTTGCTAAAGCTTTTGGGATTGAATCGCTTCCCGATTCACCGCTGTTCGTGTATGCGGCTCGCCTGATGTCAGCCACATATGCTGCGGTGGGAGTATTTTTTATAATTCTGGCTCTTGCCCCTATGAAATACGGCGTGCTGGTACCATTCTCCGGCCTGGCTGCGGTTCTCTTAGGCGTGGTCTGTGCTATAGTAGGACTGATAGAAGCAATGCCCACTTTGTGGTTCCTGGGTGATTCTTTGAGCTGCATGGTGTTGGGCATCCTCATACTCTTGTTTTGGCGACAGGCCAATCGAACGTCTGCAGCATTAATCGAAACGATTTAAAACTAACACACCGAACACCCGGCTTTTAGCGAGATGAGATTTAACGCACCTCCACATTGAACAGGGGATTTTTTCTCGCTTTTAGTGTCAATCCCAATAATAATATCACCGGTAAGCGAGATTCACACCCTTGATAAGGTTACCAACAAAAACAAAGTGCAGGTTGTGCTCTGCACACCAAAACATTTGATTGCGGAATCCAAATGAGATATGATTCACAATATACGATATACAATATACGAAATATGCGATACAAAATTAACCGAACCAGCGGTTTCACACGGACGCCGCATACATGGTGCTACTGTTCGCTTGTGTTAGCTGTATATTTTCTGATAAAAATGTTAAAAATTTATGAGTGAATCATTAAGCAAATCTGAAAAAGAGAAATACTCGACTGTTTGGAA
>CAZVUF010000004.1:0-30948 GCA_964629355.1 uncultured Pirellulales bacterium
CCCGCCCTACAATAGCCAATATAATAATCTACAACACGCTTCAGCCCGTTCTAAATCTGACAATGCGTTCATCAGCGTTTTAATCTTAACGAGCATTCTTCTTAACCTTGGAAGAAATCGAGTTAGGTTTAATCAGTTTCTGTAATTCGGGGTCAAGTAACCAAAAAAGTTGTTCTTCACGCGATAAGGACAAATAGCACTTCACAGCAGCCTCTACAACCTCAAATTTCTTGCCAGGCAATTTTTCGGCAAGCTGATTGAATTGCTCTACCAATTCCGAGTTGATATCTTGATTGAAATGTACTTTTGTTCTTTTCTTATTCATTTTTAAAAATTCCTTCTCATCATATAAATATTTCGCCATAAGTTGATAATCCGCGGATTTGTTGCTCGTGATTATACCGACCTGCTGCTAAGGATGTAAATAGAATATCATACACAAAAGTTTAGCGTTATCGAAGCTGGAATATTGAGGCTGCCTCCTTGGCCTTCTTGAAGTGAAGATCTATTCTCCGAAGTGACTTCTCCGCCTTAGTGGCTTCGAAGGCTCCTGACTCACCTTTTTCACCGCTGACTGGGAATTTTTTCTTTACAGACTATATGGCAAATGGGTATGATTTGGATGGATGTGGGAAAAACAGCAAAATCAGTGGATAATCTGTGGGCAGAGGAAAAGCGATTACCTATCATTTCATTGTGAAAAAGTGAAAACTAACATCTTATTATCACAGATTGCCTGCCTCGTTGCTCTCGGTCTGACGCTTCTGGTGGCGCTTACCGCAATCCCGGCCTGCTCCAAGCCGGGATCGGAGACTATTAGTCGGGAAGTCCTCACGAACGTGGAGGCCGCCACCGTTTTCATCGAGGCGAAGTACCGTCCTATCGAGGTTGCCAAACCCGACGCAAAAAAACTACTGCCCACCTGGGGCACTGGCTTCGTTATCGCCAGGGAAGGACTCATCCTAACTAACGAGCATGTCGTTGCATCCTGGTTACAAATAGACATGAAGAAAGGGGGACCCGCGACTCCGGAAACCCGCCCGACCCATCGCCGCACATTCGTGCTGCACTCTGTGACGGTGCGCACCAACAGCGGCACTCCGCAGGCTGTCGAGTACCCCGCTCAGGTTCTGTGTACCCGAGGAATGCCGTGGGACCTAGCACTGTTGCGCATTCGGCCGCGGGAGAAGGAGAAGTTGACGTCCATTCAACTCATCTCCGACGCCGATTTTAAGAAGCTCGATAAAACCTCCAACGTCTGGGCCGTCGGCTTCCCACTCGGACGCCAGATGGAGCTGTCATTGCGAGATGTCTCCACCGGATGGGATAACCCCAATGGGCCCGAAATCTCCATCCGCTCGGGCACCATCACCGCCATCCGGCACGGAAAAAGAAAACGCGCCAGGGTCGTCGAACACAGTTGCAACATCGAGCATGGCAACAGCGGCGGACCTCTCGTGGATGACAAGGGCCGTGTCTTAGGCATCGTCTACCTCGGTCTTGGCGAGGCAACGCGTTTCGCGATCCCCGCTCCGGTTGTGCGCTCGCGGTTCGAGCCTGTCCTCGCCTGGCGGTGCGACCGAGAAGAGGGCGGCAAGCGCAAAGAGCCCCGCACCCTGATGGTGGACACGAACAACAAGACAGCCTACCCAACCATAAAAGACGCTGTCGAGGCCGCTCATGCGGGCGACACGATCGAGATTCGCGCCGGTAAACACAACCTGGACGGAAAGCTTGGGCTCCCCAACGGTGTTTGGGTACGCGGCATGGGGGCCGACAAGACAACCCTCCTGGGGATGGTGTTCATTGAGTCCGGCACGGAGTTCGCCGAACTGTCCGACCTCACTGTGCAGGCGAAGGAGACAACAGAAACGTTAAACTTCTCCCGCGAGATGGAGGTCGATTACGCCAACTACATCCACGACATCCGGATCGTTCAGCCCGAAGCGTATTCCGCGGTTCTTATTGCGGAACCCGGCAGGCGGGACCTGGTCAACTGTGTGATTGAAGTGAACAGCCTCTACACGCCGGTGGCCATCTACGGCTTCGATCCCCATTCGCGGGCGTTCGAGACCAAGCTGGAGCGCGTCCGGTTCGACGACAGCGCGATGGGAATGAAGGGGCCTAGGGAGATGATCTTGGCAAAGCGCAAGGCCGCCCCCTGCATCGACGGGTGCGAGTTCGACTCGCCCACGTTCTGGACTCGCTTCCCGAAAATAGACTACGCCGCGATCCGCGTGGAAGGCGGCTCCCACCCCAAGGTGCGCGGCTGCCGTTTCCGATTCAACTCCACAATGATGGACTGCAACTACTTCGCGATCGACGTGCGGAAATCCAGCGACGTGCGGAAATCCGGAGGTGAGTACCGGGCCAATCACTTCCAGATGGACTCTGAGCGGTACACGACGGCGATGATGCGTCTAGAGCCCGGCCCAACAACGGTCGAGAACAACACCTTCCGATCTTCCATCCCCCGCGCTCAAGCCATAAACGACCCGTCGCCGCAGCCGGCGACGCCAGTGGTCTTCTACGTCGACAACTACAACCTGCAGTTCAAAGGCAATCTCCTCGACGGGTGCGACGCCGCACAGGTCCGGGTAATCAAGAGGCGCCCGCGCGACCTGTACGTCATCGAAGCACGGTACATCTGGCCCGAACTCGGAAACGAGTACATCGATTCGCGGAGGTGACTGCCCAGCATGTTGAGATAGACTGCAACTTATCAATATCCTCCCTATACCCTTCTCCCATCACCAACAGCAGAAGGAGGGCTATTTTTTCTTGATACCTTCCCAGGCAGATGGAATAATTACCCTGGCACTGGATAATCAGTCAGAATCGGTGGAAAAACTGTGGATGGAGAAAAAGCAATTTACCATCATTTAAAAAATCCATGGCCCGCCAAACCAATACCTTCCTGCCCAAGGGCTATCGCGTCTTATCCAAAATTCATCACCCTTCACGAGATCGTAGATGAATGTATTTTCCTCACCCGACCATGGGGTGGCAAGATATCCACCACTTCCGGCTTCCGTCTTTAGCCTTGTTGAAAACTCGCTTGTTTGGTGCTCGTGATTATACCGACCTGTTGCTATGAACGCAAATTAAATAAAACAAACGATTGGTAATTAGTGATTTGTGGATAGTGATTAGTAACTAACGACCAACGACTAAATACTAAGGATTAATTGGTGATTGGTGAGAAAATTCATAGCTCATATAAGATATTCGATGCTCTATTTCCACTACCTGTCGGCGCCACCTATCGCATTACAGCTATCAAATTATTGGTTGTTATCGCTGAAAGATTAGATTTACCCTAAGTCCATGAAAAGATGTATTAATTCCAGTAATTACGGTGTAACGTGCATACACTACCAAAGATTTCAAAATTAAAAAGATGATTATCTTCAAAAAAGTGGTCAGCTTTTTTTTTCACTAGGTGTCGGCGCCACTTAGTGCATTACAGCTACCAAATTATTGGTTGTTATCGCTGAAAGATTAGATTTACCATGAGTCCGTGAAAGGACGTATGAATTCCAGTAATTACGGTGTGCGGCCCCACTCCGGCTCTGCCTTCTGGCTATGGCTTGTTGCCTATGCCAAGACGAGTCACCGAGGCGAGTTAATGTCCTAAAAAGGAGTTTCAAAATCAAAAGGTGATCTTCATAAAAAGGTGTTTAGTTACTTTTCACTATGTGTCGGCGCCACCTAGCACATAACAGCTACCAAATTATTGGTTGTTATTGCTGAAAAAATTAGATTCACCCAGAGACCGTCAAAATTTGGATGCATTCCATTAATTACTATATTGCGGTTGCAATTAAGATAAATTACCACCTATAAATTAATTGTTACAAATCACTACCTGTCGGCGCCACTTAGCGTTAATATTAGCAAAGTTAAAACTGGATAAAAAAAAGCAGAGCTGAGTCAAAATAAATAAAACCTTATCCGCTAAATTTTATTAACAGGTATAGCAATACTTAAACAAGATATATAAAGTAAAATCAAATATTGGTATGTAAATTTAGTCAGATGTGAATGGCAATTAGTACGATATTACTATATCATACCAATATTATCGAAACTAGGTGGCGGCGCCACCTAGTGAATTTTATCATCAAATTGTTTATCAATACTATAAAGGATTCTATCCAATTAAAGTGTTTCTAAGGGCTGTCTTATTATTTGCCCTTTTCGATGGAATCCACTTGTCCTTTGTGGGCGTACCAGTAGGTGTTCATCAAAGCGAGTGTTTCACGGCCATCTTTAGTCAGCCTGTAATATTTTCTTTTTGGACCATCAGGTGATTTAACTTCGGTTGTGCTTACAAGGCGCTGGGTCTTAAGCCTTCGCAGGATATGGTAGATAGTTCCATCGCTTATAAATAGGCCTTGTGATTTCTGAAACTTTCTCTTAATTTCATAAGCGTACATTCTGCGATGACGTATGTCGTTAAGAATAGAGAGTTCAAGCAGACCCCTACGTATTTGGTTAGTCCAATTGTTGAAGAATTTGGCATTCACGGTGTATATGTTATAGTGATAGTAGCTACCTGTCAATAACACCTATCGCTTATCTATAAGCCTTTTAAGGTCTTTTTCTATATTGGATGGGAGGTTTAATACTACCTGTCGGCGCCACCTAGCGCATTACAGCTATCAAATTATTGGTTGTTATCGCTGAAAAAATTAGATTCACCCTAAGTCCATGAAAGGGTGTATTGATTCCAGTAATTACGGTGTGCGGCCCCACTCCGGCTCTGCCTTCTGGCTACGGCTTGTTGCCTATGCCAAGACGCGTCGCACAGACGAGTGAATATCCTAAAAAGGAGTTTCAAAATCAAAAGGTGATCTTCTTAGAAAGGTTTTTAATTACTTTTCACTATGTGTCGGCGCCACTTAGCACATAACAGCTACCAAATTATTGGTTGTTATTGCTGAAAGATTAGATTTACCATGAGTCCGTGAAAGGACGTATGAATTCCAGTAATTACTATACAGCGATTGCAATTACGATAATTGATACCTTTTACCTGAACTGTTTCAGATTGCTAGGTGTCGGCGCCACCTAGCGCATAGCCACTACCAGTAAGTAAGAGTATAGGGCATAAGAGTCAGTCTAAAGTCGGATAAACTCCAGAGCAGAAGACAGAAGACTGCATTAGTGAATTAGTTGATTAGTTTATTGGTGATTAGAGATTAGTGATTTGTGGATAGTGATTAGTAACTAACGACCAACGACTAAATACTATATACGAAATACACCTCACCGCCGAAAGGCGTCCTGTGGAGAGCGACGGGGGTAAATCACAAGCTAATCAATTCGGTTAGCCTTTTGCGATTTTTGGAAAGCCAATCGGCTTTGCGGCGAATCATTTTCAGGAAATCTAAGCCGGTGAAATCGCCAAAAAAGCCGGTCGCAGCTACGGGTAAAACTGCCTCGGCTATCATCGTCTCAACCATTAAATCAATTAGCGAATTGAGCTTCTTTTTGTCTAACTTGGCAAGTGTGCGATAGCCATTCAAGAATTGAAGGAGTCTATCCTCATCGAAATAATCAGGCCAATCGGCCGGATCCGATTTGCCACCCGTTTGACTTGGAGGCTTACGACCTGCCCCCGCGTCTGCCGACGCGAGTCGGGGCGGCGGGGAGGCAACTATCGAAAACTGGAGCATGCCGTTGGCAAGGTCGGTGACAGGTGGGGCGACCTTGACGGCGTCGAAGTCCAGAACCGCTGCAAACTTGTGTGCGGAAAAGAGCATATTGCCCGGATGCCAATCGCCGTGCACGACCTGCTGCTTCCAGGATACAAAGCCGAGTTTGTTAACACGGATACTCGAATCATTATAAAGGTCAAGCAATGCCTCAGCGGTGGTTTGCGATTGCTTCTTCGGACTGGTTTTTTTACCAGCTCCGATGGTCTTGATATGTCTGCGGACGGCAGATGAATCGTGGAAGCTGACTTGTTCAGGCTCACCCCGCAGGGGAAAATCGTCTAAGCAGAGATGAAATCTTGCCAACTTCCGGCCTGCCTGGGTGGTGGCTTCGGGCGAGCCGTCGTAGCGGACGCCTCTTATGAATTTGAAGAACTCGTAAATGTGGTTATCTAAATTCAGGATGGTATTATTCTCGTCGCGGGTCGGCAGCAGGGGGGCTACCGGAAATTTTTTGTTGGCCAGATGGGTTTGCACGTCGTGGGAGAAAGCGACCCAGCCGAGGTCGTCTTTGCCGCGAGGCCGACGCTTCAATACGAATTTGCCCTTTTCGGATGTCACTACCACTTTTGGGACGTGCCGGCTGCCGGCGGTCAGCGGCTTTACCTGATGAATTACGCCGATGTCGTAATGGCTGAGGACGCGGGCAAGCTCCTCGGTAGAAAAATGTGCGCCGCCTCTGGGCATAGGTACGTATCTCGTCGCTGGTTTTTCGTGGCCGGATGCCTGCGAAACGAGGTCGCTCGTGGTGCGAATCGTGGGCCACGGTTTGGATAGTTACATTATCAATTGAAGAATCATTATCAGAAAGAATAGGGCTGCCATTAAGCTCAGGATCAGCACGGCCATTCGGTAGCGGGCGATGGTCTCTTCTGCGTAGGTGTCACCTTCGATGTCGATGGCTTCGCCTTTTCCCAGCTGCTCGAGCACGGAGACGTCGAATCTTTTGTGCGCTCGGAGTGGCGGCTGGCCGTTGCGAAGGGCCTGCAAGTCCAGCAGCAGCTCCTCGACGTTGTCGTAGCGGTCTTCTCTTCGTTTGGCCATCATGATTTCGATGACTTCGGATACGCCGGCCGACAGCGAGGTGTTTATATGGTCCGGCGGAATCAGCTTTTCCTTCAGATGCTTTTTCATCACTTCTGTAGAATCATCAGCCATAAAAGGTACTCTGCCCGTCACCATATTATAGAATGTGCTTCCGAGACCATAAATGTCGGCTCTGCCGTCGATGTCGATTTTGCCACGAATTTGCTCTGGTGCGATATAATAGGGTGTGCCGTAAGCTTTGCCAGCCTCGGTTTCCGCCAGCTTGATATCCGTCATCTCCCGCGCCAAACCCATATCCGCGAGCTTCACCACGCCGTCGTTGCTTATCATTATATTCTTGGGCTTGACGTCACGGTGAATCAGGTCGTTCGCATGCGCGTGTGCCAGAGCATGAGCAACCTGAATGATAATGTCCAGCGCTTCTTTCTCGTCGAAGATTTTGCCCGCCGCTATATCATCAGCCACAGTTCTGCCTTCGACGTACTCCATCACAAAATAGTGATACCCTCCCGCCTCGCCGACGTCTATTGCCTGGACAATATTATTATGGTTGAGCTTGCCGGCGGCCTGTCCTTCCTTATAAAACCGCTCCACATACTCAGGATTCTCAGTGAAACGCTTCGGCAAAATCTTTATCGCAACGGTTCGGTTCAGACTCAACTGGGTCGCCCTATAAACAACCGCCATCGCACCGGCACCAATCTTGCCGTGTATTTTATAGCCCGGAATCTGGTGTGGTGCGGTTTTGCTTTCTCTTAGCCTGACCTTTAATCTTGCCGCTTGGTTACGCGTAATATAACCAAGCTCGACCATCAGATTTGCAAGCTCGATGGGATTGGTTTCCCGGCGGATTTTCATCTCCTCAATCGCACGCCGCAGTTCCTCCTTCGTGCAGAGACCCTGCTCCAAAGCTATCCTGCCGAATAACGTATCGTAACTTGTTTCGCTTTTCATTTTTTAAACAAGCTCGTCACGGCGTAGCCCCCGACCTATCGGGGTAGCCGGGCAAGCCATACGCCTTAAATAACTCCATTCTTTGGCTGCTACATCCGATAATGAGGCCATTGGCGCTAATTATCGACCCACAAAAAGTCTTGTCAAAAAAAATCTGCTGTTTCTACAATAATAAAGACAGCACTCGTCCGAAAACAAAATCGGCCTTTTTATAATGTGAGTTTAGCAGTTTTTCCCCCGCTACCCGGATATGAATACGATAAAGCTACTGTCAAAAGTTTTGGATTGGTGGGCACTCGTCTCGGCTAAGGCCAAGCCTGAGCCGGACTGCCCACCCTACAAACTCTGTTCGTAGCTGTTATTAATCGGCCAATCCGCTTCCAATTTTATTGGCCTTTTTATTCAGCTTTTATAAAATCCTGCCAACTTCCTGCTAATACTCTCAATCCTTTCATTTATTTATATATACACGAGCCGGTTTACGTTACCGGCCTAAAAACCAACAAATATACTTTATACGGAATTAAAAGGCAAGAGTTCTACGTAAAGAAAATTGATGATTTTTAATCGATAGTCGTTAGTTACTAATCACTATCCACAAATCACTAATTAAATAATCAACTAATTCACTAATGCAGTCTTCTGCCTTCTGTCCTCTGTCTTCCGCCTTCCACCTTCGGCTCCGATGCTCACCAGTTAATAGCTTCTCAACACAAGCGCCGTAAATAAAAGTTCGTTACTTCCTTCGCTCTCGCTGCCTTAAATATATAGAGACGTAGATACTAAAAAAATGTGAACTCGTTTTTTGCAGAGTAGAAAAGGAGTGCTAACAATGAAGCGGTTCATAGTAACCATCTTATCTTTTATACTGGCGATTTGCTTTACAGGCTGTGTCTCGGTCACACGCCACAAAGAAGAGCACGTGCATCATGCGCCATTCCCAGGCCGTGGACGACCTGTACTCATTAGGCCGGCAAACCCGCCTCGTCAACGTGCTCATCACTACATAGCAAAGCGTCCCGAGCCTATGTTCAGACGCCCTCGACCTTGAGTTAGCCAGGCCTGAAACAGCCGGACAACTTGAAATCCCTGAACGGGCTTATTAGATTCTATATTCACTAATCAAATAAAAATAGTCTTTAGTAGCTGGTATATAGTCGCTGGCAATTAGTCATTGGTCTTTAGTTTAAAGTAAAAAAATAACCAATTACCCTTATCTTTACCCGTCCTCTGTCATCTGTATTCTGTCCTTCCGACTTCGCCAAGAAAAGGGCTACGCCGGACAAGCTGTCTTCCGCCCCGCCTCCGGCGGGTAAGCTTCTGTCCTCTGTCCTCCGTCGTCTGCCCTCTGTTTTCCGCCTTATAGTCTTGTTTTTTTGCTTTTATTTTATCTGGATACTAGCCACGAGGCACGGGTCACGAGCGACGGATTTTTTCTTGCCTTTCCCGACAATCCCGACCATAATAAATCCAGCAGCGGCGGGTAAAAGGCGTATAAAACTGTATAATTATCGTTGGCCATAATTCGGGTCGGACGGATAAGATATGAACAGGCTTTGTATCTTCATTGGCATGATAGTCTTTGGTTGGATTGGATGGTGGATAGGAGCCAGATTTGGATTCATGACCGGCTTTATAGTTAGCAGCATCGGCAGCATTGTTGGAATCTACGTAGGCTGGCTAAGCTGAAACTCCGTTGAATCATCGAGGAACCGCCAGCGGTGGGATTCCTCATCCTTGATAAGATCAGGAAAAATCGTAGGGTGTGCACCGCACACCATAGTTATGTGATTGCGGAATAAAAACGAGATACGAGACTTATCCTGAACGCAGCCGTAAAATACATAGCTGTTTTTCGGGAATTGTGGATTTGGAGTTTGATAATCTAATAGAGCAAGAAAAAAGGAAGGTGTGAAAGGTAAGTAAAATGACCAACGACGAATGCCAAAAGTACAAGCAAGTAAAAAGCATACGTCTCCAAGTAGATGCTGAAGAAGCACGAATCTTACTGAGACAGGTAGAGCATAAGACGTTCGAGGATGCTCTGGAGAAGCACTGGCAACTGGACCGAGACGGAAACGTCACGCCTGAGAGCATCTGCTGGCTTTTCTGTTGGGCCAACAACGGCATGGGCAAGGATGGCAATCCTACTCAAGAATCTTGTAGGGCAAGATTCAATAGGATTTTTGACAGGAAATATAAGTGGTTTGACTACAATATTGGATATGAGTTTGCTCGAAAGTTTCGCTACCGTAAGTTGAGGAATCTTCAATTATGAAACTTGCACAAGAGAATATTAGGGAAGATATTAGGTACGCTTAACAATATCATATGGTGACAGTGCGCAGAAAATGGTGAATGATCAAAGTAATCCATACTAATAGATAATGAAGAATATAGAAAGGTGATAAAAATGAAATGCAAAGTATATCCAAGCAATAAAAAGCACAACCACTATATCATTGCATCAGCAGAAAAAAAGGTAACTGATTTGCCAAAGCAGGCACAAGATGAGATTGGTACGAATAAACCATGGAAGGAAATCGACCTTAACACTAATCGGGTTCTCATCGGACTCGATTCCAGACAAGCAATTAAAAGTATAGAATCTCATGGATACCATATTCAGGAGGTCACAATCATATTTGAAGAGAAAGTATAATTTCTCAACAAAGAAATAAAAATTAATTAAGACCCGCGTCAGTGAGCTTCTCGTTATGCGGAAAACATATAAAACATAATTATGTGATGAAAATAGGAAACGGATTATGAAGCAGAGTTGGCAAACCTACGAAGAAGTAGCAGTGTACCTGCTCAACAAATTTTCACATGAGTTTGGTTTTTCTAAAGTTGAAGGAAAGCAGGTAATTGAAGGACATCATTCTGGAACAAAGTGGGTAATTGATGCCAAAGGTGTCCGTCAGGGTAACGAAGGTTTCATTATTGTTGAATGTCGGCGATACACAACATCAAAGCAAAATCAGGAAAAATTAGGAAGCTTAGGTTATCGAATACTCGATACAGGCGCACAAGGAGGAATTATAGTAAGCCCGCTAGGAATACAGAAAGGTGCCGCGAAAATCGCTGAAGCGGAGAATATCCTCAATGTCCGTCTTGAGGCTAACAGTACTCCACATGATTTTGCTATGCAATTTTTAAACAAATTAATGCTCGGTATTAGTGAAACAATTGGTATTACTGATAGTGTAACTGTGGAGGTCATTCGAAAATGCCAAAACTGTGGCGAAAAATTTACCTTGAGAGAAAATGAAAAGCTTTGTCCAAATTGTGTGCAGAAATAAGGAAAAAGTTAGACAACACATAACATTTCGCTGCACTCGGACGCCGCATACGCGGCAGTGAGCTTTTCGTTATGCGGAAACAATAAATAATAAGGAAGCATAAAATTGGATGAAATTTCTAAGTCAATCTTGGGAGAGATATTGAAATTAACTATAGCTAATCCGACAGGGTTAAACGCAACAAAATTCCGTGCCCAGCGATATGAATATTTAGATTTATTAGACGCTTTAGAATCAGAACTGTATATTGAAAAGAAGAATAATAACTACTTTCTAACATTACTGTCGATACTAGAATTATCAGATAGCTCTGATGAAGCAAAGAGTATTTTGAACAAATGTAAACATTTATTTCAAATTCTTCGTCAATTTTATATAGAGCATCCAGGAGAAAACATAAATCTAAATTCGCTCTCAAAAATATCAAACATACCAAGAGGTGATGTAAATATTTGTCTTACTTTTATGGTTTATGATGTGCCATTTCAATCAAGGTCAGCAAATCTATATGCCGAAGATGCAACAGTTTCACCCGCTGAGAAGATTTTAAGATATAAAAATTTGGAAGGTGTTCTTAAAGAAATAAAGTCATGGCATTCTAAACGTTTAACTAAGATTAAAGTACAAGCGGGAAGTATTGACCAAACAGTAGAACATGTCGAGGATTTTCAATTTTTGCTTCATCCAGAAATAGCAAAACATGCCCTTCAGCATTATAAAAACGGACATTTGAGAGATGCAGTTCTAAATTCAATTATAGCTGTTTTTGATTTAATTAGAAGAAAAACAGGTTTGCAGGACGATGGAGAGAGTCTTATTGAAAAGGCTTTTTCCTTAAGCAATCCATGTCTAATTCTAAGTGAAATTAAGTCTAAATCTGGACAAAATGACCAAAAAGGTTTTATCCAAATATTTAAGGGATCATACCAGGGCATACGTAATACTAAAGCCCATAGTCTTGCTCATGATTTAAATCAACTAAAAGCAGCACAGTATTTGGTGTTTGCAAGTTTGTTAGCAAGGCGAGTAGATGAATCAAAAGTAATTAAAAAGAATACCGAAGGCTAAGGACAACTGTTGATGGCTGGCGACAGCGCACAAATAGAACAGTGGGCTGAAGCCTACCCTATATACTGAGATTTTGGATCCTTCGACCTTGCTCGTATATCGTGAAGCGTGAAGCGTATTTTGTGCGTATTATACATCCAAATAATTTTGGTGTGCAGTGCACACCCTACGAACTGCGAACTACATTTTGCCCTTTTTTATCCTGTTTGCAAAAAAATATTAGCTGCCTGCTTGCGCTAGGTGGCGCCGCCACCTAGTGAATTGCATCAGCGAGTATTTTAATAATGCTATAACTGTGGAGAGACAATCACAAATGTAGGTTCCTATCTTTCGTCTTTTCTCCGAGCAGGGTTATGTCGAGGTCTTCTGGGATGGTTGCACTAACCGTCGCCGGAACGGCGACGATCGGTGCTTTTTGCTTCAGAATTAATTTTGCAATCCGTTGCCATTGTTCGTTTGTAGTGTCCATAAACCATATATCGGCTCATATTAACCCAAAAATTGAGGTTTTGGGATAGGTTGTAGTATTTCTATGAAACATTATTATGGGAAAGCCGAGCGTGACGAGAGTTTCTTTCTGTAATAGAACAAAGCTTTTTTGGTAAGCGTCTATTTTGCTTAAAGTAATAAGACAAAATAAAATAAAAAAAATGACTTGTGAAGAAATGTGCGGATAAAAAAGCATAGAATGGAAGGGCTTTTCGTTGTAGAATTGTACAACGTATTTTAAAAGATAGGAGTTTCATATGGATCGATATGTGTGTATACATGGACATTTTTATCAACCGCCTCGGGAAAATCCCTGGCTGGAGGACGTGGAGCTGCAGGATTCTGCTTACCCTTTCCACGATTGGAATATGAGAATTACCAAGGAGTGTTATAGACAAAATGCGGCATCCAGGATTCTTGGTTCCAATAGAAAGATCGTCGACATAGTCAATAACTATACAAATATCAGTTTTAATTTTGGCCCAACTCTGCTGCACTGGTTGGAGTCAAACGCCCCTGATGTATATCAAAGTATCATCAAAGCTGACAAAGAAAGCAGAAACCTATTTTCTGGACACGGTTCGGCTATAGCTCAGGCTTATAATCACATGATTTTACCTCTGGCAAATACCCGAGACAAGCATACACAGGTTATTTGGGGGATACAGGACTTTGAGCGTCGTTTTGAAAGAAAACCCGAGGGCATGTGGCTGCCGGAAACTGCCGCAAATACAGAAACAATGGAGGTCTTGGTCGAACATGGAATAAAATTCACTATCCTTGCGCCTCGTCAGGCCAGGCAGGTTCGCAAGATTGGAGCCAAGAAATGGACTGAGGTTGGAGAAGATAGCCTCGATACTACAATGCCGTACCTTTACAATCTACCTTCGGGCAAAAGTATCAATTTGTTTTTCTATGATGGTAAGGTAGCGCATGATGTTGCATATGGGGGATTGCTGCACAGTGGCGAGAATCTTGCAGCAAGACTGGTAGAGTCTTTCAAGGACAACGGCCATCCTGCTCAGCTTGTTCATATTGCACTCGATGGAGAATCCTTTGGTCACCATCACCGCCACGGTGATATGGCGTTGGCGTATTGCTTGCACCATATCAGAACAAATAGTCTTGCCAAGGTGACCATCTACGCAGAGTACTTAGAGAAGTTTCCGCCGACACACGAAGTACAAATCTTTGAAAATAGTTCCTGGAGCTGTGTCCATGGAGTAGAAAGATGGAAAAGTAACTGTGGCTGTTGTGGCGACCAGTCTCTTTCTGGTAAGCAACAGTGGAGAGAGCCGTTGCGAAAGTCACTGGACTGGCTTCGGGATAGGCTCTCCGATGATTATGAAAAAGATCTATCACGATATTGCCAAGACCCATGGCAAGCCAGAAATGAATATATACAAGTAATAAATGATAGGTCTGATGAGAACGTCGAAAGCTTTATTAGCAAAGTAGCGGGCAGAGAGCTTGCGTATGAAGATAAAGTCAGTTTTCTTGAGCTGATGGAAATGCAGCGAATGGCAATGCTAATGTATACAAGCTGCGGGTGGTTCTTTGACAGTATCTCAGGCATAGAAACTATTCGGGTGATGCAATATGCCGCCCGTGCGATGCAACTATATGAGGAATTAACAAAAACAGATCTGCTTGGTGAGTTTGTAGCTATACTTAGAGAAGCACCTGCCAATATCCGCGATTTGAGGAACGGACAGGATGTCTACGAAGCTTTCGTCAAGCCGGCACGAATAGACCTCTATAGGGTAGGCGCCCATTTTGCCTTAAGTTCTATCTTTGCCGAATCACCCGATCAGGAACAAGAGATTTACTGCTACACAGCTTCTATGGAAGATTACAAATGTACTACGGCAGGCGTGCAGATAATGGCTACTGGAAGAGCCCTTATTCAATCCAGCATAGTATTGGAAAAGCAGAGTATTGATTTTGCTACATTGCATCTGGGAGATCACAATTTGATTGCTGCTTTGGCGTCACCAATGCCTAACGAAAATTTCCAACAGATGCGTCAAGAACTGGAAAAGGCCTTTCGCAGGGGTGATACCAATGAAGTCATGAGACAGATGAACATATGCTTTGGTGGAAACAGTTACTCTCTCTGGCATCTTTTCAAGGACGAACAACGGCGGATGGTTTATGAGCTGCTTAGCGATACGTGGGAAGAAATTGAAAGGTCATTTCGTCATATTTACGAACATAACTACGCAATAATACTCATGCTACGAAATATGAATATAAATCTGCCAAAGGCCTTGGCCGCACCAGCGGAGTTTATTCTGAATCAGGATTTGTGTGAAGTAATCCAGGCTGAAGAAATGAATGTTGACCGGTTGAAGGAACTGACCGACGAAGCTGCAAGGTTATCACTCCAATTGGACAAAGAGACCCTGAGGTTTGAAGCCTCAGCTAAGATTAACAACCTCATGGAGATGTTCGAGCAATCCCGTGATGATACACAACTATTGTCTACAATCGAAAGTGCTCTTAATATTTTAAAGGGTATAGTCCCAGACATGGATTTACAGGCAGCACAGAATGTTTTCTTTACTATCGGCAAAGAAAAGTACCCGGAAATGAAGGAAAAAACCGGGGCACAAGATGAAGAAGCCACAAAGTGGGTTCAACTTTTCGAACTGGTTGCCGGACACCTGGGGTTGGTTATAGAATAAAATTTTGCTGTAAATTACGAAAAATAGATTATTTGAGATGCAAAATGTTAAGAAAAAGAGCTAGTGGGATATTACTACACGTAACATCTTTGCCATCTAAGTATGGTATCGGTGATCTTGGACCGGAGGCGTATAAATTTGTTGATTTTCTTGTAAAAAGCGGCCAGAATTACTGGCAGATATTGCCGCTAAATCACACCACAGCCAAAACAGCTCATTCTCCGTATAATTGCTCCTCCGCTTTCGCTGGAAACCCTTTACTAATAAGCCCAGTATTGATGTATCGGGACGGTCTTCTGAAAAAGGGTGAAATCAAAGATGCACCCGCTTTTTCTAAGACTCGCGTGGACTATAGCATGGTTTTAGCCTATAAGAAATCCTTGTTTAAGTTTGCGTTTGACCGCTTTAGAATACGCAACAAATCCGAGGATGCGTATGAGCGATTTAAAATGGAAAACGCCTTCTGGCTTGACGATTTTGCAACTTTTGTCTCCCTCCAGCGTCACTTCAAGAAGCACAGTTGGCATATCTGGCCTCCGCATGTAAGGGATCGCAAAGGAAAAGCGTTCCAAGAGATCAAGACTCGATTACAAACTGAGATAGAACGGCAATCCTTTCTGCAATATATGTTCTATAAGCAATGGGACGACCTGAAGCGCTATTGTACCCAACGAGGCATCCAGATAATTGGAGATATTCCTATTTACGTGGTATATGATAGCCCGGATGTTTGGGCACACCCTGAAATCTTCAAATTGAACCAATCCAGGAAGCCTAAGTATATCGCAGGGGTTCCGCCGGATTATTTTAGTCGTACCGGACAATTATGGGGCAATCCCATTTACGATTGGGAAGCCCTGAAAAAGACAAACTATGGCTGGTGGATGGAACGAATAAGACATAATATGGAGATGTTCGATCTTGTCCGTATTGACCATTTCCGCGGGCTAATCGCTTACTGGCAGGTCCCTGCAGGTCACAGAACAGCCAAAGATGGTGTGTGGGTAGAAGGGCCTAAGGATGATTTCTTTAAGGTATTGTTAAAGCACTTCCCAACAGCCCCTTTTATTGCCGAGGATTTAGGCTATATAACAGCCGATGTTAAAGAAGCTATTGAAAAATTTGCTCTGCCGACCATGAAGGTACTTCAGTTTGCCTTTGATGGTTCCCCGGCAGGTAATCCTCATATCCCGCACAACCATATCGAAAACAGCATTGTTTATACTGGCACGCATGATAACAACACAACAAGGGGGTGGTTCAAAAAAGAGGCCAGCAGTGAGCAGAAAAAGCGGTTAAAAGAGTATTTAGGCTTCAGAGTATCTTCTGATCAGATACACTGGCAGTTTGTACACATGGCCATGAGTTCCGTTGCGAGGTTGGCTATAATCCCTGCCCAGGACATTTTAAGCCTGCCGGAGACAGCCCGTATGAATCGTCCTGCTTCCAAGAGGGGCAATTGGTTATGGCGATTAAAACCAGGTCAGCTTAGCCCAAAACTTGCCAGGAAGCTAAAGCAGCTTACCCAAACATATGCCAGAAATTAAATCAGATATACTTTTTTTATTTTAAGCTTTTTTCGAAATACGCTGTGTTTTCACTCTCTTGGAACTAATAACGCAACTGGAAACTTGTTCAGGATATGCCCAACAAGCAGTTTGTTTGAGCTATTTATTTTTTCTCCAGTAATGACATTGAGCCAAAAATTAGAGATTCCTTTATGGATTATAATACTCGTATCTTTCCATATATTTTCACCGATACATAACTGAGCTGGGCTGGTCATAGATGTGACAAACCTTGTTGCAACCGCGATTGCCATCCCTTTGCCAGACTTTCTCGCAAAAGCAATGACATGGTCTTTTTGCGGACCTGTAATATTTACGGGCAGGTAATCACCCTCCTCGAAAATCTGCCTATGTCTTCTGCGGGCCCAAAGCACCTTATGTATTAAAAACATTTTTATACGGCCATTTTCTGCATGCCTCAGCAGTTCTGTGAAAAAACTTGGATCTCCGCGGCTTTCTTTATTCATAATCTCTGCTAAGAGCTTGGCTCTGCCTTCAAAATCGACTCGACGACGGTTGTCCGGATCGACCAGATTGAGATCCCAAAGTTCCGAGCCCTGGTAGAAGTCTGGTATGCCAGGTGCCGTCATCTTGATGAGCACTTGCGATAGAGAATTGTAAACTGCGTATGCCGCAACCTTCCTTTGGAAGGTGATAAAATCCTGCCAGAATTCGTCCGTTTTGCGGAAAGCCAACAACTTATCCACAAAATGTGCACAGGCGCTCTCATATTCTTTGTTCGGTTCAATCCAGCTTGTATGTGCCTTTGCCTCCCTCACAGACTTAATGAAATATTCTTTAATTCGCCTCCTAAAAGCTTCGTATTCGGCTCCCCGGAAAGGCAAGGCTCCTATAAGTGTCTGATATAGAAAATACTCATCGTTAGGAACAGGTGCCAAACCAGCGTTATACATAGTCTTTTTTCGCTCGTTAATCTGGCGCCAGTAATTAACTTTTGAACTCCATTGTTCCGGTATTTCGGATAAGATATTTATTCTGGCCCGCACATCTTCACCTCGCTTTGTATCGTGTGTACTGGTAGCATTGAGCGAGTGCGGCCATCGTTTAGCTCTTTGGCTATTGAACCTATGAAACTCCCCGACTGAGATGCCAAAGCAATCTGGCTGTGAGCCCACCTCGTTGAGGGAAATAAGGCGGTTATAGCTGTACAAAACCGTATCCTCAAATCCTTTCGCCATTGCAGGCCCGGTTAGTTGCTGAAACTTCATAATGAAATGAAGAAGATGGTTTTTATTTTGCTGCCGTTTGGCGCGCTGGTCTTCGCAAAGTAGATAATGGCCAATAGAGTCTATGGTTTGTTTTAGCTGTGGATTGTTATTTGCTGCCAACGTGACTGCTTTTGTTATGTAGTCTCGGCATGGCTCAGCAGGTGTATAAATATTAATGTAAGTTCGATATACAGGAAAGGCCGCGATTATTTCAATAAGGGCATCTTCAATATTTTGAGAAGTTGCGATTGACGTAACTCTTTTTTTTTCTATGCAGTTTTCAAAGAGATGGGCAAGGTACCTTACATCGCCAGCCATATATTTTTGGACAATATATTTTTTCTTTTCATACAGTAAACGGTCATAGTCGTAATCTACCCCAACAAATTGCCTGTATATTTCGCTAAAAGCTTGTTCGTTTTCTTTGCAGCAGAAGAACTGGTTGTCACAGCTGGTGAATTCATAGCCGGTAGTTCCCTGTATGGGCCAGTATTGCGGCAACTGCTCGTTTGATTGAAGAATCTTTTCCACGATGATGTATGTATCGCCAAGCTTTTCTCGCAAGCGCATTAGATATAGTGTTGGGTCGTAAAGCCCATCTACATGGTCTATTCTCAGGCCTGTGAATTTCCCATCTCGAGCCAAACGAAGTAGTAGCTGATGAGTGAACTCAAAAACCTCGGTCTTTTCAATTCGCAAGCCGATAAAATCGTTCAGGTAGAAAAACCGTCGGTAATTAATTCGTTCGCTGGCTTTTCTCCACATAGCAAGTTTAAAGAACTGCTTGTTCAGTAATTCTTCAAGAGCAGCGAATTTGTTTTTCCGGGATGTTTTGCCATTGTAGAAGTCCAATATCTTTTCTATGTGTGTCTTAATTGTGTTATGGGAAGAATAAAGTTCCCAGAGGTGATTTTTAGCTTTATGAACCTGCTTATCCCGTTTGTCACTGAACGGCTGTTGGGCTAATAAATCAAACGTGTCGCATAATTGCAGAAGTTTTTGCAGATCTTTTTGAGGTAAGTTTTGCTGTTTGTCTGAATCATCAGGTTTATGTTTAAGAACGTTAGAATAAGTTGACAGGGACAGCGCTAAACGCTTGTCATAGTACCGGACATTTAGTCCATTGGCACTTAGATTTAGCTGGAGTTTGCCGCTTGTGATGACTTTGCTATATAGCCTCCCCAGTACAGGAACCAGAACTTTGCCTGTAAGCTCTTTATCGGGATAGTCCCATACGATATCAAAAAAGGAAAAAAACCGGCTTTGCTTCCCTTTTTCAAAGACGTCCATTAACATATGGTTTTCACTATTGAAGGCCATGTGATTAGGCACTATATCCTGTAGCCAGCCCATTTTGTATTTGCGCCTTTGAGCCATCATTTCGTTGAAATCATCCAGGTTGCCCAACTCGGGATTGAGTTCGTTGGGTTCTACAATATCATAACCATGTGTGCTGCCCTTAGTAGCCTTGAATATAGGAGAAGCGTAAATGTCGCTTATGCCCAGTTCATATAAATAGGGTGTGACCGACTTAGCTGCTTGAAAACCAAACGAGGGATTAAACTGCAATCTATATGTGGCTATCGGCATCTGCATGGACTTTTTCCCTGGATGACCTACTTCTTGCGCGTGTAAGGGAAGCCTTTTCCTTTTTGGATTCTTCGCTTCGTTCAAATACTGCCACACTCAATGGTGGGATGGTTACTTGCTGCTTTCGGCCAAGTATTGGTGGCAGCTGTGGACCTGGCCCTTTCCATTTCTTATCAGCTGAATCTAGTATCTTTATCCAGCCCTTCTGAGGAGCATACATCCGCAGCTTTTGCTCTACCTCACTAAAATTCATCACGCATTGAATCTGCCTGTCGCTGGCGCGACGACGCCAGAGCAAGATCCGCTTTGTCGGTAAGGATCGTACCATCATGTCTGTGTTGTCAGTAGAATTAGGGATGCCCTTTCGCAGAGCTATTAGTTTGCGGTAGAAATTCAATAAAATCTTCTGCTTCTCCTTAGTGCGTTTTTCCCATCTTAATTTTGAAGTTTTGAAGGTTCGGACAGCCTGTGGATCTGGACATTGGCCCTGCCACTGAAACGACTTGAATTCTGTTGCTCTTCCATTTCGTACAGCTTTTATCAGTTCCTGGCCTGTGTGGCTTACAAAGTATTGAAATGGGGATTCTTCACCATATTCTTCACCCATAAAAAGCATCGGAATATATGGTGATAAAATCACTGCTCCTGCCGCAAGCTTTAAGGCTTCGAAACTAACGAGGCTGGATATTCTCTCACCCAGCATCCTGTTGCCAATCTGGTCGTGATTCTGAATACAGACTACAAACCGTTTCGCAGGCAGGCGTTTTGAACTACTTCCATGATGACGCCTACGGTATTTTGAATAATTCCATGAGTAAACAAACCCTTCTTTGTAAGCCTTTGCCAAATCGTCCGTCGTTCCGAAATCTTTGTAATAGCCGCTTTGCTCCCCTGTTATCAGGGCATGCAAGCTATGGTGAAAATCATCACACCATTGGGCATCGAGCCCGTACCCTCCCCTTGATCGTGGTTTTATAAGTCTTACGTCATTAAGGTCGCTTTCTCCTATAAGATAGTATTTGCGGCCAAAGTCTTTCGAGAATTCTTCGACACGTTGTGCCAATTCATCTATAAAGTGTTTGGCGCTTGCATCAAAAATGGCGTGCAACGCATCAAGGCGCAGGGCATCGATATGATATTCACAGAACCAATAAAGAGCATTTTGAAAGAAAAAGTCCCGCACCTGGTCACTGTAAGGTCCATCGAAGTTAATAGCCTGGCCCCATGGAGTCCTATACTTGTCTGTAAAGTAGGGCCCGAAGTCACGAAGGTAGTTGCCTTCCGGCCCGAGGTGATTGTAAACTACATCCAGTATAACAGCAAGACCATTTTGGTGACATGCGTTGGTAAGCCTCTTAAGACCTGTGGGGCCACCATACGAGTTTTGTACAGCGTAGGGGAAAACCCCGTCATAACCCCAGTTCCTTTCTCCAGGAAATTGCGCTACTGGCATAAGCTCTAATGCGTTGACACCCAAGTGTCGGAAGTCTTTTAGTCGTTTAATTATACCATCAAAGGTACCTTCTTCTGTAAAAGTACCTACATGCAGCTCGTAAATTACTATTTGCTCTAAGGGTATTCCTGACCAGCCGCTATCTTTCCAGGTAAATTGATGATCGATAACAGCACTGGGCCCATGGACACCCTTTGGCTGAAAATAAGAAGCTGGGTCAGCTCTTCGAATTGAATCTTCCAGCCTGTAAAAGTAAAGGCTGCCAGGAGAGATATCTTCTACTTCTTTGCACCAGTATCCGAGGTCGGTTCTCTCAAGAGCTATAATTCGCTTCTTGCAAGGCTTCGTAAGCTGCAGTTTTACACTTTTTGCTTGAGGCGCCCACACGGTAAAACTGCATTTATTATCCCCTTTATATTTAGCTCCTGGTATCACTCGTATCTTATTCTCTCTTAAACACCAATACAGCCAATGGCGGTAGTGTGATGGATAAAGAATAATCGAATTTCCCATAGAACGATGCTGGTGATGCCTCTATGCCTCCGACATTACCATGACCACTTCCACCATACTCTTTGGCGTCACTGTTTAACACTTCTTTCCAGTATCCGCCGACTGGAACACCAACTCTGTAGTTGTATCGGGGGGTTGGTGTAAAATTACACACAACTGATAGTAATTTATTACTCGATTTAGCACGACGTAGGAAGCTAATCACGCTTTTTTCCGCATCGTGCAGGTCAATCCATTCAAACCCGCTACCATTGAAGTCTAGTTCATATAGTGCGGGCTCACCTTTGTAGAAATGATTCAAATCACGTACCCACTTACCCAAATTCCCATTGAGATCGTTTTGTAAAAGATGCCAAGCCAGACTTACATTGTGATTCCACTCATTGTCTTGGCCGAATTCATCGCCCATAAAAAGAAGCTTCTTGCCGGGGTGCATGTACATATAACCAAAAAGCGTCCGCAAATTTGCGAACTGCTGCCATTTGTCTCCCGACATTTTTCTTAAAAGTGAGCCTTTACCGTGTACAATTTCATCGTGGGATAATGGCAAAACAAAGTTTTCAGAAAAAGCGTACCAGATCGAAAAAGTTAGTTTGTCCTGGTGGTATTTGCGATAAATAGAGTCCTTACTAAAATATTCAAGCGTATCATGCATCCAACCCATGTTCCATTTCATGCTAAAACCCAGTCCACCCTGTTCTATAGGCCTGCTAACCTTGGGCCAGGACGTCGACTCTTCAGCTATAGTATAAGTGCCTGGATATTCCTTCTGCACCCAGGTATTCAGCTTTTGCAGGAAATCTATTGCTTCGAGGTTTTCACGTCCACCTTTAACATTCGGAATCCATTCACTTTCCTTGCGCGAGTAATCAAGATACAGCATTGAAGCTACCGCATCCACTCTCAAACCATCGGCATGATATTTGTCGAGCCAAAATAAGGCGCTGCTAATTAAAAAGGAGCGGACTTCATTTCTACCGTAGTTGAAGATAAGACTTTTCCAGTCCGGATGAAAACCTCTCCTTGGATCGGCGTGCTCGTAGAGATGGGTACCATCAAAATAGCCAAGCCCATACTCATCCGATGGAAAATGAGAGGGTACCCAGTCTAATATAACACCGATATTATTCTGATGCAGGTGTTCAATAAGAGCCATGAAATCCTGACAGCTGCCGAATCTGCGGGAAGGCGCAAAGTATCCAACCGTTTGGTATCCCCAGGAACCATAGAATGGATGTTCCATTACCGGCAGAAATTCTATATGCGTAAAGCCCATATCTTTAACATATTTTGACAACTCGGCTGCGATTTCCCCGCAGCTTAATATGCGGTTGGGCTCTGAGGGATCACGCTTCCATGAGCCAAGGTGGACTTCGTATATACTTGCGGGTGCCTCAAGTGACTGTGTTTTCTGACGCTGGTCTATCCAAGCTTTGTCCTTCCATTTGTAATCTAAATCCCATACAACCGAAGCGGTGTTCGGTGGTAATTCCCAGTAAAAAGCAAATGGATCTCCTTTGTCTACAGTGTACTTGTTGAGTCGAGAGACAATGTGATATTTGTATAGTGTACCTTGTCCCACCCCCGGTAGAAATCCCTCCCAGATACCTGAACCACCCGGGCGAACCATTAACGGGTGAGTTTCAGCATTCCAGCCATTGAAATCACCTATTACTGAAACACTTTCTGCGTTAGGGGCCCAGACTGCAAAAAAAGTACCTTTAATTCCTTCACTTTCAACAACATGGGAACCAAGTTTTTCATAAAGCCGAAAATGAGTACCTTCTTTAAAAAGGTAGATGTCGTGATCCGTTAACAAGCTGAAGGTATTAATTACTTGTGTATCTTTCTTTTTCATGACAGACCTATAACTTCCCTTTTAACAATTGCAGAACACCTCTAATAGGTATCATCAGCCAATCAGGTCTATTGTTCAATTCATATCCCACCTCATAGATAGCTTTCTCCAAGAGGAAAGCCCCTAGCAAGGTCTCGAAATCTTGTTTGTCTTTCGGAATAAATTCTGCGTCGCCAACAGTGGCCAAGTAAGAACCCAGAAATACTCCTGCTACGCAATAGTACCACAAATCAGCCCACTGTCTCAAATCTTCCAAATTCGCCGTCCGTATCCCCGGTCGCAGAATAGCCGCTCCATGTGCAGCATAATGAAATGAACGCATCATACCAGCTACGTCACGCAGAGGCGATCGCTTGAGGCGCCGCTCACTGAGCGGCCTGGCTGGTTCACCTTCAAAATCAATGATTACAAAATCCTTGCCCGTATATAGCACCTGGCCAAGATGATAATCCCCGTGAATACGAATTTTCATGGCAGAGATCTTGTGAGTTGTAAGGTTCCCAAAGTACCTAAGGATTTCCTGCTTGGTGTTGAGTATCGCCTTCGCTTCCTTTGAGATTTCCCTGTCGAGGCTGGAAAGGTTGTTTTCGAGCTCGGCAAAAACTCTGAGCGTCAGAGCACGCATGGATTGATATACTGATTTTTGATACAGAACTGAGAATGGCTCTGGTACTGTATCGCTGTTATTTGACAGAGAAGCCAGCGCTAGATGAAGCTCTGCAGTTCGTTTGGCCAGCAAAGAGATCATGTCAATATAAATCGGGCTAATCAAATCCAGAAGTATCTGAGGTACATCCTTAGGGTCGATTTCATGAATTGACTTTGGTAATTTGGCTATATCTTTTAGTCTTTTCTTTTGTGTAGCAGCTTGAGTAAGATAACGGCTAATAGAATCCAAGGTATATGTCCAGGCGTCGCTTTCATTAGGAACATATTCCAGAAGCAAGCCAATAGCCAGAGAATCCGAATTTGCTCTTTGCCACTGCAACGATCCAACATAGGAAGGAAAATTGGAAAAGTCAGTGTATTCGGTTAGATATTTAGAGATCTCAGTGTCAGGATTAACACCACCTTCCAGCCGACGATAGAGTTTGAGAAAAAAGGAATCCTCATACAATATTGAGGTGTTACTCTGCTCGCCTTTCAACACCCTTGATTCCAGAGTCGGTTCTTTGCCAGTAAAAAACCTTCGAAACTTAGCACTGCGGCTGCTAACAAGCTTGTTTTGGCCACTTCTGATATTCTGTCCGGCGGTGATTATTTTAAGCAAGTTGTTCCGTAACTGTTCATCATACGCTCCATCGTAAATTATTCCCTCTTCATCTCTTAGCTGAAGTTCGCAGATCACGCTCTGTGGTTCTTGACGTAAGATATCTAAGGCCTCCTGCTGTGTGAAAAAAGAGACAGGCAGCAAATACGTTTCTTTTTGGGCGCCGACATACGCTACTTCAACCATCAACAGATGTGATAAATTTTTCTCACCTGGGACAGCTATGCTATCAACAATATTAGTCGCACGAATGGGTTTGCCCTTGCCGCCAAACCAACGGCATTTCTTAAGGTAATTTGGTAAAATCTTGCCAAGCTGAGAGCGGAAGTCATCTTGAGTTACATCTTTCCAGCTCGTATCGAGTGTCAAACATGGGATTTGTTTGGTAGTTAGTGTCACAGTTGGCTCCTCCTGCTTTTGTAACGTAAACCAGTATGTGTTATGTGGCCCCAGCGAGAGTATATAAGGCTGGTCGGTAATATATGAAAACTTATTTCCACCAAACACTTCTACTGGGACGAGGCTGTTATATTTCGCCAAGTAAAGATGGACGATCTGGCAGAAGCGGGAAAGGTTTGCTACAACAAGAATGTACTCATCTTCACATCTTCTCATAAAACTCAATACACGGGGATTATCTGAGGCAATGAATTCTATACTGCCTCTTCCAAATGCCTTAAAACGGTTGCGCATACTAACCAGGCGTCGCATAAACCACAGCAGTGAAGATGGATTCGACATCTGGCTTTCCACATTTACCGCCGTATAGTGATATTGTAAGTCAATAACTACAGGCAGGTATAATTGCTGAGGATTGGCTCTGGAAAAGCCAGCATTTCTATCGGGACTCCATTGCATTGGAGTTCGTACGCCATCCCTATCGCCCAAATAGTAATTATCCCCCATGCCGATCTCATCACCATAATAGAGCACCGGTGTCCCCGGTAGAGAAAACAACAGAAAGTTCATAAGCTCTATCTTTCGATGATTGTTATCCAGGAGCGGAGCGAGACGCCGCCTTATACCCAGATTTATCCGTGTCTTGGGGTCCTGAGCATAGGAACGGTACATATAGTCACGCTCTTCATCCGTAACCATTTCAAGCGTCAACTCATCATGGTTTCGCAAGAACATCGTCCATTGGCAATTTGGAGGTATGTCCATACTCTGTTCAATCATATTAACTATAGGGAAGCGGTCTTCCATCTGTACGGCCATAAAGAGGCGGGGCATCACAGGAAAATGAAAAGCCATATGGCATTCATCACCCTCGCCAAAGTATTCCGCAGCATCCTCCGGCCATTGATTCGCCTCAGCCAGAAGCATACGGTCTCCGTATTTGCTGTCTATGTGGGCACGTAACTCTTTTAGATAAGCATGAGTTTCTGCTAAGTTTTCACAATTAGTTCCTTCACGTTCGAAAAGATATGGAACTGCATCAAGTCGCAGCCCATCCACACCCATACCCAGCCAGAAGTCAAGAACACGGAGAATCTGTTTGCGTACGTGTGGATTATCGAAGTTTAGATCTGGCTGGTGGCTGTAAAAACGATGCCAATAATAAGCTTGTGCCACCTGGTCCCATGCCCAGTTGGACTGTTCAAAGTCTTTGAAGATTATTCTTGCTTCTTTGTATTTATCAGGTGTTTTGCTCCATACATAATAGTCACGCCATGCAGAGCCTGTTTTTGCCCTGCGGGCCCGCTGAAACCATTTGTGCTGGTCAGAGGTATGATTGATCACCAGCTCAGTTATTACTCTAATACCCCTCTTGTGTGCCTCACATAAGAACTGCCGAAAATCTCGCAAGGTTCCGTAATCTCTATTCACATTAAAGTAGTCTGCAATATCGTAACCATCGTCTTTAAGCGGCGAGGGGTAGAAAGGCAAAAGCCATATAGCTGTAATTCCAAGCTCATGTAAATAATCCAACTTCTGAATTAGCCCTTGGAAATCACCAATACCGTCGCCGTTACCGTCATAAAAAGATTTCACATGCAATTCATAAATAATAGCATCTTTATACCAGAGGGGCTCACTGGTTTTGTTGTATTTATTGGGCAATAGAATAATCTCCACTTACATAAAATAATCGAAGTCTTGCTCCCGGCGCAGACGCCTGTGAACTTTCAAAATATGAGCCGGCATCACTCGTGGGTCAAGCTCCAGATAGTTCCGGCTGCCCTGCCAGATATATTTGTCGTTGCTAAGAAGATCATGTAAAAGGTATGGCTGACCAGGGTCTATTCCCAATTCCTCCAGGGGAAGTACGAGCCAACCAGACTGCTTATGATATGGGTCCAGATTAACTACCATAATTGTAATATTTGACAAATCGCCTGTTGCCTTGCCATATGCAATCATCATATTGTTATCTATCTCATAAAATTTCAAGTTGCGGAACCTCTGCAGCGAGGGATTATCCCGGCGGGCTCTATTTACTCGCTCAATAACTGCCCTGATATTACCTGCTTGATTTCGGTCCCAACGTTTGATTTCATATTTTTCTGAATTCAGGTATTCCTCTTTACCTTCGATTGCATTACCTATACAGAGCTCAAAGGCTGGTCCATAGATCCCGTAGTTCGACGAAAGTGTTGCTGCCAAAATAAGTCGAATTATAAAGGCTGCTCGACCACCGTATTGCAGATACTGAGGCAATATGTCAGGAGTATTCGGCCAAAAATTCGGCCGCAGATACTCAGACACCTCAGTTTGGCTTAGCTCGGTCAGGTATTGTTCAAGTTCGTGCTTGGTGTTGCGCCAGCTAAAGTAGGTATATGATTGGTCAAAGCCCAGCTTCGCTAAACGCTGCATAAGTTTCGGTCTGGTAAAAGCCTCTGATAGAAGGATCACCTCGGGATAAGTTTTCTTGATTTCAGAAATCAACCACTGCCAAAAGGCAAATGGTTTTGTGTGAGGGTTGTCTACTCTAAAGATTCGTACTCCTTGCTTTATCCAGAAAACAACTACGCTTTTAAGTTCCTCCCAAAGTTCCTTCCATTGGTCTGTTTCAAAATTCAGCGACAATATATCTTCATATTTTTTTGGGGGATTTTCAGCATACTGCACAGTCTTGTCAGGTCGCCAACGAAACCATTCGGGGTGCTCTTTAACATATGGGTGGTCAGGTGAGCACTGGAATGCCAAATCTATTGCTACTTCTATGTTGTGCTCTTGTGCACGTTTAATTAATCTTCGGAAGTCCTTCATACTTCCTAATTCAGGGTGAACTGCCTTATGGCCGCCATCGGCAGAACCACTTGCCCATGGGCTACCAGGGTCAGTGGATTTACACACTGTCGAATTATTCTTGCCTTTTCTGTGTGTTTTACCAATAGGGTGAATTGGTGGTAAATATAAGACATCAAAACCTAATTTCTGAATGTCCGGCAATAAATGTTCGCAATCAGCAAAAGTTCCGTGCTTTCCTTGTGGTCCACAAGACCTGGGAAATAGCTCATACCATGAACTAAATAGAGCTTTCGGGCGGCTTACGCTGACGGCCAACTCGCTCGGAAATTCGGATGCACTTGATTTATCGGGATATTTATCAGCAAGATTAGTCAACTCCTCACTCAGAGCGATTTGTACCGCTTTATCAACTCTTCTGTTTTGCTTGAGCCTTTTTGCCAGTTGTCGCAGTTTAGAAGCATCTATTCCTTCGGCTCTGCTGTCTACCTGCTCAAGAAGTTCTGAGCCTATCATTAGGTCCACTTTAACTTTTTGCCCTGTAGCTACTTTCTTACGAAGATCTTCCTGCCAGGTCCCAAAGCGATCCAACCATGCTCTAACTGTGTAATAGTAGGTTTTCAATTCTGAGACTTCAAAAGCGCCCTTCCATTCATCATTAACCATATAGCTCATTTCTGCAGACTTGCACAACTTATCGCCTTCAGTTCTGTACAGAAGTTCAGCACGTATCAGGTCGTGACCGTCAGAGAAGATGTGAGCTGTAACAATTACTTTTTCACCCACTACTCTTTTGATAGGTAATTGTCCGTCATCAACCTGTGGGCTAACGTACTCTACTACCACACGTTTCCGCCCTGTCTCCTCGAGAGAAGAAGACCTATGCCTCTTGTTTACCCCCAAACTGTGCCTTCCTAATTTTTTTTGGCTGTCCTTACTCATTTTTAATTCTCATGTGAAACGCAGCACCAGATTTCTTGTTTCTTCGTTGCACAGTTTCCTGTTTACATCGTATAACTCTCGGCCCATGCTAAAGAAGTTCAGCTTTCCTTTTGTAAGCTGTGATAACTCTGACAAAAATGTTAACACGATTGATTACTTTTGACAAGCCTTTTATAAGGCCAGAAGACTGGCAAGGAAGACGTTGGTTAAATACATGGGCCAATTGAAAAGATTGAAAGAATGGTGCAAATCGGAAGGTCTCAAAAGGGCAAAGACTTTCTCTCCTGATGACCTTTTTGCTTATCGAGCCTATCTGACAGAACAATGCGGTCTTTCCGACAAGAGTATCTATAACGAAACTATAGTTATAAAGCAGCTTTTCAAATGGGCGGCAAGGAATGGATATCTTTCCAAAAATCTCTTGGAGCCTGTTCGTTTTGCCAAGGTCAAATCACCGAAACAGCCTTGTTTTACAATAGAACAGGTTGAGCTGCTTCTTTCAAATGCTGAGAGGTGGGCTGTTCCAATATTTACTACTCTATCATTTACAGGCATGAGGATCGGAGAACTTGCACAGCTTCACTGGGAAGATGTGGGTTTGGAATCCAGTGTAATTCACGTCCACCGTGGTGGCAGTGATGGCAGGACCAAGGACAAGGAAGATAGATTTATTCCTGTTCACTACAGAAAGCTCAAGCCTATTCTTCAATCTCTTGCGAAGGTATCTGAACTGGTATTTCTTATGCCAAAGGGAAAGGCGGTTTCTCAAAAGAGGCTGTTAGCTTATCTAAAAGACTTGTGTAGGCAATGCGGCCTCGAAAATCCCAGACAGTATAAGCTGCATACCTTCAGACATTTTTTTGCAAGCTATTGTGCTCAACAGAATCTGTCCTACAAGTATGTTTTGGAGTGGATGGGACATTCATCCAGTGCAATACTGGATATGTACTTCACAATGAATGACAGGCAGGAACAAGCTGCTATGAATAGTTTAAGTTTCAACAGCGAAAAAGTAGAAAATAGGACAATCCTAGGACAATCAACTAAACATTCCGAAATGCCACTTCCTCAACATATTCAAGTCTAAGCAGTTACAGAACATAGTAAAAAAATAACGGAGAGGGCGGGATTCGAACCCGCGGTAGGGTAAACCCTACACGGCCTTTCCAAGACCGCTCGATAAGCCACTCTGACACCTCTCCGGTGCTGAGCAAAGTATAGCAGTAACGAAAAGGTGCTGCAATCGTAATCTGTTGTAGAGATTCCGATTTATCATCAGTGGATTTTCTAAAAAAATGAACCACAAGGCGACGAAAAGAGACTATGATAGATAGAAGAGTGGATAAATCAGTAGAACAAATTATAGACGAAATATTAGTAATGGACTGTCAAAGCGGCCGAGCCAAAGCTCTCGAATTGCTTGTCACGCGATGGCAGAAACGGCTCTGGCAGTATGCCTATAACCTAACAGAGAACACCGAGGCAGCATGGGACATAACACAGGAAAGCTGGCTGGGCATTATCCGCGGGATTGGCCGACTGGATGACCCCGCCAGGTTCAGACCCTGGGCCTACCGCATCGTAACAAATAAGGTCAACGACTGGATAAGAAAAAGTGTGAAAACAATGCAGGCCCAAACTGATTGTATCGTTGAGAAACAAAAACAGGGTGAGCTTGGCAAAGCTGAAACTTCGAGCGATATTCACAGTATCATGCGTCGGCTTTCTAATCAAAGCAGGATGGTTTTAACGCTGTACTACCTGGAAGAATTCGGATTAGCCGACGTGGCAAGAATCCTGCGGATTCCAGAAGGTACTGTTAAGTCACGCTTGCATACGGCAAGAAAAGAGTTGAAAGAAATTTGGCAACAGCATATCGAGTGAACTAAGGAGAAATAAAATGGACGATGAACTAATCAAAAAAATACTCGAAGATACCTATGATGACTCGAAAGAAGAGTCCTACATTTCATACGCAAGGTTCTGGTTCACGAAAACACAACCCTGGGCTGTAATTCTCGTCTTTGCACACTTCTTCTTCTTTTTAGCTCTCGCTATTCTTTGCG
>CAZVUF010000005.1:0-27951 GCA_964629355.1 uncultured Pirellulales bacterium
ATGGAAAACAATCGCTCGCTTATAGTCGAAAGGATGAATCCGGAAATAAACCGTACATTCGAGCAGGAGGAGCTTTCGGTTTTTGAGCCTGTCCTTGGCGCCGACGTTACTCAGAGAAGAGGAGTATCCGAAAGGCTATCGCGTGCCGGCTCCAGCACCGAAAGTCAGATTGTAGATACTATCACGGGCACAATTTCTTTGAACAAACTCCTTCCCACCGGCACTACCGTCGGACTTGAGGGAAGCTCAAGCTATACAGACTCATCGCTTTACAGCGATACTTTTACCACTAATCGTCTCGGTGTCAGTGTCACCCAGGCGCTTCTGCAGGGCCTGGATATCCGTGCAAATATGGCTCGCGTGAATCAGGCCAGACTCGATACGCTCATATCGGCGCATGAGTTACGTGGATTTACAGAGATTCTACTTGAAGAGGTCGAATCAAAGTTCTGGGATTTCGCCCTTGCCCAGAAGCAGATTGAAATATACACCAACTCGCTGAACCTTACCGAGCAGCAGTTAGCTGAGACTCAGGAAAGAATAAAAATTGGAAGGCTCGCCGAGACAGAATTAGCTGCCGCACAAGCTGAGGTTGCACTGGGCAGAGAAAATCTGATAAATGCGAGGAGCAACCTTGCCAAGCAACGGTTAGAGTTGCTTCGGCTGCTTAATCCGCAGCCATTTGTTGATTGGAACAGGGACATTATTCTCGAATATAATACTTTATTGCCGGATATTAAGCTTGATGACGTTGAACAGCACGTTCAGCTTGCCATGAAAATGCGACCGGATCTGAATCAGGCCCGACTGCAGATACAACGTGGCGATTTGGAGGTGGTAAGAACCAAGAACGGCCTGCTTCCCAGGTTGGATGCTTTTATTGATTTTGGCAAGACGGGTTATGCGGACACTTTCTACAAATCATCGCGTAATGTGTTTGGTGACAGTTATGATGCCACCCTGGGCCTGACGTTCGAATTTCCCCCTGTAAACCAGGCAGCTCGTGCCCGGCACAGTCGAGCTGTTATCAGCAAACAGCAGCTTCAGGAAGCACTGGCTAATCTCGTTCAACTTGTACAGGTTGATGTACGTTCTGCCTATATCGAGGTGATGCGCGCTCGCGAACAGATTACAGCAACCACAGCTACACGCAATTTTCAGGAGGAGAAACTGCGAGCCGAGACTGAGAAGTTCAGGGTAGGCAAATCCACATCACTGCTCGTCGCCCAAGCTCAGCGCGACCTTGTTGCCAGTCAGATAGCTGAAATTGAGTCGTTCGCCAATTATCTAAAAGCCCTGGTTTCTCTCTACCGGCTGGAAGGCTCCCTGCTTTCCCGTCGAGGTATCTCAACGCCCGGCGGCAAGCCTGTTATTCTCAACGAGCGTAAAAGTGATAACAATTAAAAATCCTGACTGTTTTAACCTGCTTACTCATCACAGGTTATCTCTGTAACTTTTAAGAGTAGCACATTCAAACATCCACATGACAATATGGCATATAAGGTGGAATTTTTAATTTTTTTAAAATAGACAATAAAAGAACCTTCCCAATCGCCATATATATATATATATATAAAAGAAACAAGATATTTTTTGCTAAGCTAACACGGTCAACTGATGGGAGTTTCCTAACAACAAAAAATGGCAAGATGCTGATAGCACAGATAGCCATAGTGTTGTTTTCCCAATTGACCGCCCTGAAAATGTAAAGCTTGTCAATAGCTGAGCTTATATAAATACTTTAATCAGCCTGGAATTGGATTGAAAAAATCGAGAAGGTTTTGTGATAGACGTAAAATGTGTCAATGATAAAGAGAGGCTAAGTAACGAAGGGAGTCACAATGCTCAAAGCAGAAGAAGCAATGAACAGAAATATTATTACTGTTGAGAAGGATACCCCGATAATTCAGGCGATGGAGGCTATGCTGAAAAATAAAATCTCCGGAGTTCCTGTAGTTGAGGGCGACATGAAACTGGTTGGTATTCTTTCTGAAACGGATGTAGTAGGTCTTGCATACCAAGTCCTTTACGAGTCTGACAGCCTTGAGAATAGGAAGGTTCGACATTTTATGACCGAGCGCGTAGTTTCGTTCGACAAGGACGACAATCTGTTCGATGTTTGTGACTTTTTAGCGAAGAATCTTTTTCGGCGTGTGCCCATAACTTCAGGCGGGAGGGTTGTCGGTATCATCAGCATACCGGACATTATCGAGTACTTATTGAAGTCCAACCGAGAAAAGCAGACTGCTGCTGCCAAAGTAAAGCGATGATCTTCACTTCAAAAACACAAACTCATCGGAAAAAACGTAAAAGAAACCCCCTGTGAAACTGAAAGCTAAAGAATACACACTTAACCCTCGAATTTATTTGAGGTTTTCTGAACGTTGCGTCTTCATTCGTGCCCCTATTTGGCATGTCTGCGATGATTGATTCTTACAGTCTTTTTTAAACTCAACGGAGATATTCTGCCTTCGGCTTTGCTGTAGCGATCAAGTAATTTCCATCCCTTTTGCCCTGCAATAACATACGAAGATGGCATATACTCGAAGCCTGAATCGTAATGTTGGCCTTCTTGTGTAAAGGTAATGAGTCTGTTCTGTTCTTCGTTTACTTGTGTCATATATTACCTTGCATCTGTTCCGAAAGTTGGAGGTATCTTCTGCTGTGGTCCTACGACTATAAATTTTCGTTCTCCTATCGGAGCACCGTCGCAAAGCACCTGCACAACATATTCCCCGGGTTTTTCAAACCGCAACTGTTGCCAGCAGACATTCAGTTCCACCACCTGCAGAGGATTCTGGAACTGCAAAGGCCCCCTCATCCCAGCGATTGGTTTGTCATCCGATATGCTTAGAAACCGGATGTCTGTTTGATATTTGCCGTGACCGTTGGTCAAAGCAACATAGACATGCAACGAAGGATGGGTGCATGGAAAACTATTCGCCCTGATAGTACTGAAAAGGCCGATTAATGATACCTTTTTTGTGAACTCATCTCTGATAATACCATCACAGACATTGATGGACAAAACAGAAGGCGTAGGCTTCTGCGTGGGCTTATCAGTATTATTATCGTCGTTTTCCGTCACAGCCGTCTCCCGTGGTCATACATTTGCATTACAAATATGCGAGTGCCATAATTCGCTCATGCGACCATACTATAGCATATATTTATCGGCCAAACAGCATCAAATTGTTAATATCTAAAAAGATGCATCTGAATCTTTACGTTTTCATTTGTGCCACGATTTGGCGGGTCTGGGGGGATTGATTTCGATGAGCCTCTTTGAACACGGAGACAGATGATTCGTTCTGCTTCTTGAAAAGCTCATTTCCGGTTATAATTTCCTTCAATGCTTGTGATTTTGTTCTTGTGTTTTTTAAGAACCGAACAGCTCGGTTGCCTGCAACTCCGCCCAATAGGGCACTTAAACCGATAGCTAATTCCAACACCGAATCCGCGACCTGCCAAGTATCCGGCCTATCCGCAGCCTCAACTAATGCCGTGTGGGCAAGCAGCACATTAGTGTCACGCAGTATGTCCTCCACAGTCTCTGCCTGTGGAAATTCCTTTGGCAGTCCGCAATAAGAGACAAAAGCTCGTGACTGCAATTCGCTCATTTTGGCAAGAGCCTGTAGCTTCTCGGAGGAGTCCTCTTCTTTAGCGGTTTCTAATGTCACCGCAGCCGTGCGATTGTGCAGCCAGGCATTCTTCTTTGCAGCCTCGCTTGGTGCAAAACGCAAAGTTTCACAACCACAAAGAAAGAGCATAAGAATAAAAGTGAATAAGTGCATAAGACTTTTTCTTTTATTAATTACGCTGTTAAATTTTTCTGTTTTCTTTCTCATTGTTTTCCTCCTTTAATTTTCTTTTAATATAATCCTTCCAATCAGGATATGAATGCTTAACCGGTATACAAGACAATGGACATAGCTAAAACATTCAAACCCCAAACTATCCTGCTATGGCGTAAGATAGCGGACCATCCCGAAGCCCACCGAATTTTGGGATTGTTTCCGAAAGCTGTGGTCCACATAGTTGAGCAGCAGCGCGTGGCTCCTACATCCAATACGTCGGCCGGCCAATCTCTGATAACTGGAAAGAGAACGTTGATGATAGGCAAGACTTCGTGTTTTGTAGGGCATTTTGATGGCCTGCTCGGATCAAATGTCTGCTGCTGGCCTTACTATAAATTGGTTCCTGTCTCGAATGGCTGTCCATATTTCTGCACATATTGCTATCTGGCATTTATTTATCGCAAGTACGCTCCATTTATCAAAATCAACATTAATTATGACACGATGCTCAAACAGATACGCAGGACAATAACTAAAGTCGACGGGAAAGTCAGTTTCAACATGGGCGAGATGCTTGACAGCCTCGCACTCGATCACGTGACAAAGCTTTCAACAATGCTGGTTCCGTTCTTTTCAGATTTTTCACGCAGCTTTTTAATGCTGCTTACTAAAAGCAGCAATATCGATAATCTGCTGGCTGTCGAACCCAATCCGCAAACAGTTGTTTCATGGAGCATGAACAGCCAACAGGTAATTCAAGCACATGAATTAGGCACAGCCAGTCTTAATGAACGCATCAATGCCGCAAAGCTTTGTCAGGATCATGGTTATCGTATTCGGCTGCGCATCGACCCCGGCATTATCTATCCTGATTGGAGGGCTGGGTACGCAGATTTAATTGAGAAAACATTGACCACCATTAGGCCAGAGAACATCACGCTTGGTATGTTAAGGTTGCTGCCGGGCCATTTACACCTTGCCAATCAGGCATACGGCAATCGAGCCAAAAGGCTTTTACATTATGAATTTGTCAAAGGTGCCTCCGATGGGAAACTCCGTTATTCAATGAAGCAACGTGTTGAATTTTATAGATTTTTAATCGATGTAATTCGCAGCTTCGACAAGAAGGTTTCTATTAGCCTTTGCAGAGAGACTGTCGAAATTTGGGACATTTTCAAAAACCGATGCAATTTAGGAAAATGCAATTGCATAATATGGTAACAACCATTATGGAACACGGATAACCTTTATACCTCCGCGGTTAAGAACTTCGCCGGTCACTCCTTCTCTGTCGCAGGAAGGACTTCCACCTTTCAAGTAGGCTTGGCGAGCACCTATGATATTCGCAATCTCCAAAGTATATTTAGCTCCATTGGCATGGAACTGGGTGACATCTTGTCCTGTTTCCGGTGCGATGATTCGCAATCGGCCATCAAGAATATCTGCTCCACTGCCGTTAAGCCTTTCACCGGTTCTCGGTGTTGGCATACCGCCAAGCTGTTCCGGACAGACGGGAATAAGGACATATTTTTTCTTCAAACGTTCTATTAGTTTCTCACGTTTCTTTGGTCTACGACCATGCCAACGACAGGGAATTCCAAGCAAGCAAGCGCTAATGAGCACAGGTTCAGCATTTATTGCGAAATCAAACAAACAGCCTGTGAAATCATGCTTTTTCCTTGTCATGTTTACAAATCCTCTACGATAATACGACGCCAAAAACGATGACGCCAACCCATGCAAAACTTTAACCGAATACATTTGCCGCACTGAATGCAGCCTTCATTCCGCATAGACTTGGTAGTCCTGTCAAATTGTCGGCAAGTAAAGCATTCTACCATACAAAAGCCGCGGGTCAACGCATTAAATATTAAGGTACAATGTCAGCCTTATATATCTGTTTCTCAATCGAACGCAGGCGATATTCGTAGGAGATACATTTCTCTGAGAGCAAATCCACCTTTTGCTGAAATTCCTTCTGGCACTGTAACAACGTCGTGACATCATGCTGTAATATATCGAGCTGTCTTTGCAGGTTGACCCAACTGCCCAGAATAAGGCCGGCCAGAAATACAAGCTGAACCAGCGTAGATATATTTATCTGGCGATTAAACTGCCATGATTTTAAATTTGTTTCAGCCATAACATATATCGTAGATATTTATAGCTCAACTACTCCAGCAATCAGTTTGTAACACCTTTTGGCAGTAGCATTATCGGGACTCCATGGCATCGCTAAACTTATCGTTAGAATGCAATCACTATTAATTAGCTCACCATCATTCAATCGTTGAAGAATCACTGGGTCTGTAATTGTTAAATCCATACGCCGAAATAAATTGCCATACCTGAAGCGAGCTCGCCATTTTATCTTACTCTTCCAGCCTTCGCTTTTAAAAACAACATGCTTGTTGCGGATAAGCTGTAAGGATTTCCATTTAGCTTCCGGTATCATACGGAAATAACTAAATAGAACATGGTCCAAACGGTTGTGAAGAATAACTGAATCTTTCTCGCAATACTTCAAGATGTTCTGTGGTGTGACGCATCCGATTCGCTTCCAACACCCATTATTTAATAATCTATTTTCTGGCTGGAAGCCTTCATCCGGCCCATTTAACTCAAGCGGTATTTCTAAAATATCCAGAAGTTGAGGCTCCTTACTGTCAATCAATCTCATTTCAGGTGTGATTGCCCCATCTTTTCGGCTGGAAACTGGCCGGATCCATTCACCAGTTTGCACATCTATACCAGCTATACAGCGCTCACCTTCTTTTTTAGAATTCGCCAAGCATATAATCTGTGCCATATTGATACTACCCCCAATTTATAGATGCTGAATTACCACATTGCCCCAATGTTCGCTGAGATATTCTGCAACAAGCCTCCGGTGGCATCTATCAGGTTTGGCCTCACTACATAAAAGGCAAGCTCTGTCTATTTCCCCGGGCGTTACAACAATCTCAATCTGACGTCTGGTTAGTAATTCCCTAAATTGTCTTTCATATTCTGGCCAACTAATTTCTTTTTTTTTGTATAAGGTTAAAATATCTTTATTAGGTGCCAATTCCGGCATATGAATATAACCGACTCCACCGATCTGGTTTAGAAAATACTCAAGGTCCTGCTTCTTTGTGAACCCGGCTAGCTGCGATGTATTATTCAAACGAATGTCAATAACCTTCTTAACGCCCGCTTCCTTAAGTTTTTTGAAAAACTCGCGGGCGCTCCTTTGAGCAAAACCGATAGTAAATATATTAACTTTCACTTTAGTCCCAATATCAAGACATACCTGTACTATTATTTTGTATTCGCCGACTGGTGATAAATTCTTCTGGACTGTTTCTCATAAGCATGCTCGATAATCCTGGCTCTGGGCTGGCCGGTTTCAAAAAGAGTTGGTTGAACGTTGAGCATTTCAACCAATCTTTCTTCCGCATCAGAATGTTCTTCGATGCTGCCATCTTCAAGAATATGCCTGATATGCAATCCTTCCGCTTTAAGAGCTCTGCATACAAGAGTAAACCTGTGACACTTTATTGGGTCTTTTTCAGCACACATCAAAGCAACACAATCTTCAGCAAAAACTTCAAGCAAACGTGTAATTTCCTGTTTGAATTCTCGTCTATTTGACATCTGCTTAAAATCAACAAAGGCTGCTGACCTGCCGCCTAAACCTTCGCCTAGGTAAATATATCCTATGCTCTCGGCCTGAAGTCTGGCGCTGAAAATTTCTTTGTTAAACTGTGCGCAATATTGACTGTAAGGAGATGAACGTACATCAGCTACAAGCGTGATGCCGTGACTCTTCAGCAGGTTTATAAACTTTTCAATGCTGTGATTCGAGTGGCCTATTGTATATAAAATATGAGTTCTCGACTCAGACATTTGACTACCTTCTACAATCCCTACATTAAAATTCATTTTAACCTGAATCACAAGCTAGGTCAAGGTCAAATCGGTGCATAGAAGACATTCTTATCACCCACCCTGGCCATTACGGCACAAGTTCCAGACGGCAGTGTCCCCTGGCTGAGGAAGGATTCGGCTAAGTTGACCGCCTGCATTTGTTGGCCTATCTCGACCGGCAGTGAGCCGGGCTCGCCTATCTGGACCACACAGACATTATAGACATTGTATGAAACGAGACTTTTGACTTTGACCGCCCAAGCTGCTGCTCTTGCGCCGGGTGAAGTGACAACCGTTGTTTCTTTTAGACTTTCTGTATTGACCATGTCATGCACCTCGTTGAATTACTTTCTGGATCCGGACTTGAAAACCCCCAGTAAAACTGGGGGCTAAAAGTTTCTTTTTCGCACAATTTTCAGATTCGTGCGTTGCTTCTGGAAATCAATCTGTACTCTTTCTATGGTAAACGTACTTCTGTTGTCACTGCGACAGCTCAATATGTCCCTGCTTTCTGGACTTGTCGAAACTTTATCACCGACTCTATAATCAACAACAAGATTTGGTGTCTGAATCTCGGCTGTCTCTATAATCTCCGATGAGGTTTCTGCTTTATGTCGGACAAATTCATACAGCGATGCGGAGTCATCAATTTCCTCCGGCACGCCGAGCGTCGCGTCAGGTGCATTTGCGAAGATGCTTTTACCTGAGACCTTGCGATACTTAAACTGACGAGGCAGTGTAATAACGTGCTCGACAACCGCGGCAGCCGAGCCGACCGGCCCATCGGCGATCTCGCAGCTCAATCTCTCATCGCTGACCACCGACACGGTTATCCTGAACCGCAGTACGTTCTTCAGCGCTGCTATCCACGTGTCAACATCAAGCTGATCACTGCTAAGCCATATTCCACACTCATCGAGAAGATTATTGAAGGCATACAGGTACTGCCACCAATTAACTCCGTCATATGAAACCTGCAAAAAGTAGCCCAGTGACTTTCCGTGTTTATCGGTCGATAAGGCCGGCCAAAAGCGTCGGCATTGGGGAGTGAAATTTTCACTCTCAAAAATCTTAGAAAAATCAAACACCTCACCCTGATTGTACGGAGCATCGCTGTAATCGCCAGCTTCGTTAAGGCACCATTTGCGATATACATCCTTGACCTTATAAAAATCAGAATTGGTCGATGGCGAAAACTTTTCATAATCGGGTTCCTCATCCGCAGGATCCCAGGCCTTAACCAGCTCGAACGTCGCTTCATAAACCTTAAAATCACCCTGGCCTATATATTTGTGCGTTACGGGCCATAAGTTTTTCCTGCTGGAAAGGGCGGCGATATTTGTTTTCGATATGCTGAGTTTTTCGCCCTTCTGCTGACAGTTCAGCTCAATAGTTCTGCCGGTGTCATTCTTGTAAAAAACAATCGCTTGTCTGGGACCTTTCTCGGAGAGTCTGGGTACGAATTTGAATTTCAGACCAGCTCTGTCACAGCAGCGATGCAGAGCCTCCAATAGATTAAGTCCCGTTACATCAAGGTCACGAATGCCTCTGTTTTCCGTCAGCGCCTGCAGTTGTTCGATGCCCGGCTTCTGAAGCTGGCCTGCCGGCAGATATTCGCAAAGCAAATAATCAATTGCCAAAGCTGCGCTGAAGAACCTGCTTTGTGAAGGCTTGGCAGAAAAGACTGTATAACTTTTGCCGTTGACCTGTGCCGGACCTTGGCCTGCATTGGCTCGACCTTCAGGATTAAATACCGTTTCAAGGCTGGCTAAAAATAAAGTCGAACTGTCAGTATCGGTAATACGCTGACCGTAAACTGTGATCCGCGACAAGGAAGCGCTAAAGTCTTTAGCAATAACTTCCAGTATTTCGCCATCGGAATCGATTTTTGTCTCAATGGTCTCTATTTGACCGTCAAAGATAGGCAGGCCAAAGGCTGCTGCGCCGGGCGGGATACCATTGTAAATCTGCCGAATGCAGAGGGACTTTCCCATAGCAAATTTGGTCTCGACCTGCTCGGCAGGCATCCAGTTTGCATCTTGGTGCGCAGCAGGATTATAATCCAATCTTGCCCAGCTAAATTCCGGCCAGCCGCTGCGTACGATTTCTATCACTGCGAGGTCGGAGCACAAAGAACCATTGATAAAAACCGAAACCGCTGCAGCAGGAAGCGCAAGTCGCGTTTGTGCAGATTGAAAAAAATCAATTCTGTTAGACATAGTACCAATCCTGAATTTTTAGTCCTCGTGATTCAGATCGTTTCGACCTTCAAAATCTCAACTACATTTGGTTCATCGCTGACAATTTCAATGGCCAGTTGTACTGAAGATTTATTCTGCATACCGCTGACATCTTCAGATCTTATGGCGAATAAATATCTGCCTGCCGCAAGTGCATCGCTTCGGTAGCTGTAAAACTCTCGGCCTCGATAAACAATCTCATCGATTGGATTTTCATAGTTGATTTGTCCTGTTCCGCCGTCGTAATAGACCTTGAAGCGCATCGGCTGCGATTTTTGTTCGAGAGGACAATAGAACCAGACAAGCCTGACTTTATCGCTATCCACCTGTTCCGCCTGCCAGGCGAAGATACTGTTCGGCTGCGGCTGTGCTAAGCTACCATCGGCATCTATAACAACCTTAACGGATGCCTGCAGAGTATATTCATGATAGCCGCAACTATTGAACCGGCGAACAACATAAAAATATATTGAATCGCTATTGTGCGGAATATAGCTGGGTAATGGCATAGATTCGGCGTTCTGCTCTATCACAGCCAATATATTTATAAAATCTATTTGTTCCATACCGGGCCCGCGATAAAGCACAGCGCAGCCGCTCGGCCGCATCCAGAACCATCCACAACTCAGAGTCGTACCGAGCTTAAATGCGTTGGATGTCATGCCGGTAAATAGTGCATCCGTCAGCCATTGCCTTTCTGTTTTTAATGGACTTTTTAGCCAAGGAACGCGATAACTCAATGTTAGTTTGCTTGATGGAACAGATGACGCAATTATTGAGCCGGTAAGTAAGACTTCTCCTATTATTGTAAGTATAGCTGTGATATCGGTGATGGCAGCCGAATAGCCTTTTATTCGTCTTATACGTTTTACAGTGGCCAAGGCGGTCGAATGAGAGGTGGATGTCCCCGCCAGATCGATAGTCGGTACAATAAGAAACGCCGGACTAATCGCACGCTCAAACATGCAGAAGGGCGTGCGGTAAAGATGCATAATTTCAGCGCTGCTGAGAACTCGATTGTAAATTTTAATATCATCTATAAGCCCATTGGTAGTATCAGTATCACTCCAGGACACTTTGCCAATCAGTAAAGATTGGGTTGATGTCCTTATAGGCCCTGTAAAAGTGCCGGGTGTTCCAATAAGATTACCATTAACGTATGTTTTCACGTTTTGAGATTGATTATCCCAAGTCGCGGCAATACAATACCACTTGCCTATCTGATAAGTAAAAGAGACATTAAAATTATTCGAAGTGCTTTCATCCCACAAGGTCGTCTGGAGGGCGGCAGTATATAATCTTAAACCATAAGCAGCATTCTTCATCAACAAAGTATGAGTCTTTGTGGAATCAGGTCTTATCCATCCAACAATGGTAAGACCCATTGTGGCTTCTAAAGATTTACCGTTACCAACATTAACGTTGTCTCCGCTTCCATCAAATTTCACACAACAACCAAATTCGCCTGCTGCCCAAATTGCATCGGTAATAATGCCGGTATTTTGATTTCCACTTGAATCAGTGACTCTATTGCCCGAACCTTGGTTAAATATCCAACAGCCAATAAGACCGCGGGCCAATGGGTGACATATATTCAGTTGTATCACTCTTGCTGGTTTAAGAAGCGGCATTTACAGTCCTTTGTCACTTGTTTTATACCGTTACATAATTCCACTTTTGGCACTTGGCTGTAACAGTTATGGTCTGAGTTCCGCCAGCCCGGTAGCAGTAGAGCTTAAAGTGAGCTACATCTTTGATGATAAAGCTGACTCGATTAGGGTCGGTGCCCTTGCCTATCTCGAACTTATACAGCGGAGTATTATCATAATTTGTTCCATCAAGAGAGGCTCTGACCTCAACCACCAGATTGTCTGTAGGGCTGGCGGGAAAATCGGCATCAACCGTGACATGAGCACCTTCGCAGCCATCTGTTTCAAGGTCAATATCGTCCGACCACGAACCAGTAGTGACGCTGGCCGCATTGATTATGGTTTGTTCGCTCTGCCAGTTTTTCTTAATTGTTGCCATAAGTCATCTCCATGAGTGAATTTGGAATGTAGAATTTAGAGGTTCTCAATCAAGTGACAATTGTAAATCTCCAACAGCGAATCTTGCCTTATCTCCGCTGACAATAGCTCTGGATTGGTTCAGTGCACCATGGCAGAGCATATTACCCGCGGCTGCAGCATCAAGCAGAGCAAAGTGCGTTATCGTCCCCCAACTGCCTGTCGCTTCTGAGAAAATCAGCTCATTTGAGTTATAAATCACACCGGCTGAAGCAGTATTCCAATCCGTGACGTTCGTCACAAGGCGGGCATAGCCGTTGCCGGCTGGTTCAGAAAGACCTGAAGCGTCATCAAGCGGATCGGCAGTGGATAATCCCACATAAATTGTCGGCGGAGAGTAACTGTCTTTGCCGAAAATATGATCCAGGATTTTATTCTCCCAGTGATTACTGAAACTGCCCATGATATAACTCCTTAATTTGAAGTAAGTTAATTAGTTAATTGATCAATTAGTAACTAATTCACTCAATTAACTGGGTAACCTTATAATGCTTGATTCGTCCTCGCTTGGAGTGATGGTCAGAAGAATCGTTTGGCCGTCATCATCATAGTATTCGATGGTGCCCGTAGATTTATTCTGCACAGCCTTATTGGCGAGTATCTTATCGATGGTCAATTCGCCGCTGCCACGCCAGATTATCGCTATTGCTCCGACAAGAACGTCACCATCTGCCGGATTGTCACCAGCCTGCAAAAACGCCTGGATTGTGTAACGACCGGCAGGGACATCGACGTCGAAGCTGCCTACGTATCTGCTACCACCCTTGTCGGTCAAAGCCAGATCATAATCATCCGCATTACGACCGTTCGTCCCCCAATCCTCGAATACCTCACCCGCCGGATACCACACCTGACCAGCATCATCACGAATGACTGCATAAATCGTATTGCCTAAAGAATAATCAATGTGTATTTCATTAGCCATATTGTTTTACCTTTACCTTCGGAAGTCAGATGACACGATTCTGTTGTTTATTACACATCTTTCGTGTTCCAGGTCTCAGTCCAATCATCGGCGAGCACGTCATACGTCGAGGTCGCTGCGTCATAAGACCAATGTGTGCCTTGTAGATGGTTACCGTTGAGAACACATAAGATCGATGTCGGCGAATCCCATCGTAAAGCGGCACCGCTTCCGTTGGTACAGCCGATGATGTGATTGTTGACCACGTGCATATTGCTGATGGTGCCGGAAATCTCCAACCCCTTCCATCCATAGTTATTCACAATATTGTTTGCAAAGCGCACATTGGTAATGGTGCCTGAGAAAATAAAACCTTTCTCATCATTGCCGGCTGACAGCGTGCAATGGAAAATGTTGTCACAAATTATCGTCCTGAAATTAGAATTCTCCAGCCGACCTGCATTAACTCGGTTATTGACTGTGTTGCCCACAAAAACTACGTCCTCGGTATAAGCTGCCTGCAGTCCGTAGAGGGATGCATCTGTTATACCGATTATCTGATTGTTGGCTACGGTGACAGAGATTTGCGGTGTACCCGACTGACCCTTTACAAATACGCCACTTTCGCAGTTGCGTATCGTATTTGCATCAATAGATACATTGATACAAGCGAGCTTGCCGGTATGAGTGGAGATTTGTATGCCGTCGGTATCGCAGTTTCCGATTGAATTGCCGCTGACGGTGACGTCACGTGCACCGTCCTGTACTTCGATGCCGTTGGGTGCTCCGTAGCTTTTACCGCCCTTGCCGGCGTCGGTGATATGGTTACCGTAGCAGCTACAATTATAGGTTTCCTCGTTTATGCCGATGCCGTCATCGCCGGAATTGTGAATGCGGTTGTTGGCGATAGTCACATACGAGCAGAACTCGGTCCTTATGGCGACCGTCCAGCCGTTCTCAATCGTCAGGTTTTCAATGGTCAGATTCTCAACGGTATTAAAGCCGACCGTCCAGATTGAATCTGCACCTGAGCCTCTGTTGTCTTTATCACCGTCAATGTACATATATCTGACTGTAATATTCTTATTGCCCATTGGGTGACGCTGAGCAAATGTATAGTTGCAGTCATTGGTAATCATAGTCTTATCGCCCACGGATGTGTCAAAAGTCAATTTGGTAGCGGTGCCTTCACCCTCGAGCGTAACATCCGATGGGATTTTGATGGTATCAGCGAGCGTGTAACTGCCAGCTGACAGGAAGACCGTCCCTCCGCCGGCGGCCTTGATCTGTAATAGTGCTTCGTTTATCTCAACATCGTCTGCTGTGCCGTCGCAGACGTAATCCGCCTGATACTTATGTTTGTCGGCTGCATCGGCTGCCGCTACTACCACGCTTGCAGTGCCGCCGACTCCGCAAGGCAGGACAAAATTGTGTCCGGCCCGGCTGTCGATTATCGAGATAATGTCCCCACCGGCAGTTGTCACCTCAGCAAGACGGATATGAGGTGTATTCGTCATATCCGGGAAGCCATCGTATTCGTCGGTGACGAGATTGCCATCCGAATCTAAGTATATGTATATGCTCGACTTATCGTCTGCAAGAGTATTGGCGGAAGAACCATCGTAGCTGATGAGTTGCGTGCCGAGCCAAAATTTGCCGGCCTTTACACCGATATCGAGACCGCCTTCATCATAGACTCTCAGATCATTAGCTCTCCGAGTGGCTAAAAGCAGACGATACAACAGCCTTCTGAAGTGCAGATAATAAGGCGATGTCCCTGTCGGTATATACTCAATACCGGTCTCGCTGTCGGACTGAATATTCAACAGTTCGTTATCTGACGGATAAACCTCTGCCATATTGTCCTCCCTTTTTAATGTTTATGTTATTTCCAATATCATCTGATTGGTTTGTTTATCGAACGATGCAATATTTAACTGCTCTGCCGGCTTTGCCGCTGGTGTCACCGTGACCTGTCCAGTTTCGCTGATGCTTTCTCTGCCGACCTGGTCGGTAATCTTTATTGCGAATTTATAAATACCCTCGGGCAAAGGCTGGCTTATCCACTCAATCGTATCGGCGTCAAAGCCAAACTGGCCGTTGCCGAAGCTTCCCTTTGCAAAACCAACCGCCGCTGCGCCGTCGTAGCCGAAATCGCCGATTCCGAACCTTGTCATACCAAAGCCGGTTTTATCCTGCCAAGCCGGCCAGATTCTTATCGGTTCGTCGTTAAGCGCATTTTCGTAATCTATTTGGCCGGTGGCGTTGTCAAAAAAGATATCAGCCGTTGCACCAATCGGCAGGTTTTGCCCACGAAGCAAAGTTATTTTGACCCTTCCACCGCCTACAAACGGAACACCAAGTTCCCCGCTAAAATCGATATGTGCATACCGAGCTTCAACGGCAAAGACCTCGATGCGAACAGGTGCCTCGAAAGAAGCCGGTATTCGGACAATCTCCTGTCTTTGCTGACTATCGACAGTCAATCCTGCAAATCGACCGTTGACATAAATCTGATGGAGCTTATCGCTGTGATTCGAGCGCCACTTTACCAGCGCTACTTTAGGAGCACCGATGTAACCACCATCGGCCCAAATACCACAGGGAAGCTCAAATGCCCTGACCTTTCTTATGCCCTCACTTATAAGTGACATTAAGTTTCCTTTTTTTGAACCAATCAATAAATTGTGGGGTTAAATATTTAATTGTGTGTAAATAATTTCATAATCAACCGCGATTCCTACACTGGTTGTTCGCTCATTGCTTAATTTGAAAACATCTATACGAAGATTATCGAACTGTCTGCCGGTGCCTGTCACCAGCTTGTGAGTGTCACCATCCATAAAACCCGAGACAGCTGCAATTCTTTTATCCAACGACCCCCTGCTTTTTGCCTGCAGAACGCCCTTTTGTGTTATCTCTCTGCTGCGTTGACCGAGATCAATACTCAGTACACCATTAAGTCCTGGGACGTTTTTCTCCATTGAGGCCCTGTTAAAGCCGCCAGGCTGAATCTCCAAACCCTGCTCATCAAACAGAAAATGTCCATCTAAAGTGACTTTCATTTGGTTGTCCCCGCAAACTAATCCCGTACCAGTCTTACCGATGCGCCGCTTCTGGTGACATCGGATGTACCGTCGGCAGAGCTGCCGATGCTCAACCGAACTCGCTGCCTTGCCTTTTCGAAAAGTTTTTGATAGTGCAGATTCTTTTTCCAGAAATTCTCATCCTTGGCTTTGCTGGCCAACATCGCATAGACGTTCGAGATAACAGTAAATACCGACGCCCTTTTTAAGACTTCTGTATCCAGGATATCCTGCACTTCTATGCTGCTGGCAGGATTACCCGGCTTGACGCTGAAATATTCCATCAATTGAAAAGCAGCTTCGTTGGCCTGCGGCTTGAATGTGCTAATACGGTAAGATATATCCCCGGCAGCCGGCGGTGCTATCGGCTCATCGTCGCAGCCGGTTCTGATGATGGAAACGGTAAGCTGCATAGCTGAATCCACCGATACAATCTCAAAAGCTCCATCCAGCGTAACATCCGCTGATTGCAGATGGATAACACCGCCTGCCGAGACCTGTGCGTTTACAAAGTCGGCGTCCTCTGCGGTAAAGGTTGTACCTGTGAGGGTTCCGCCCATTCCCGCAGTTATAACCTGGCCCGGCAGATGAAGCTCACCGAACAATATCGGTTCATATCTGAGAATATCCGCATCGTTTGAGAAAGTGACCATTTGTCTTCTCCTTGGTTATTGGCAACTGGTAATTGGTAATTAATATTTGTCTATAACATTTAACCAATCACCAGTTACCATTTAACCAATTTTCAATTTGTGCTAAGGCCGCGAATCAGGCCATGTGCAGCCTCGTTCTTCAGCTCCAGTGTATATTCGCTAATCAACTCACCACACTCGTAGTCACCGCCGCTTGCCAAAGGCTTAAAGTGAAAGCTGCGGCCGGCCAATGGCAGCACATTTACACGCGATGAATCCAACAGCAACACAGCATCCCTTGGCATCCAACGCGTGGTGATAATCCTGCAAACGCCAAAGTCACTCTCATAAATGCTCACTATATTGGTGAAAGTAGTGTCGTTGGCTGCATAGCTCCGGCTGTCGGCACAAAAGCCGTTAATCCTTCGCTTCTGAAAGCCACCCACGACAATCAAGTCAACGTTGCCGTTGCTGCTTTCCCAGATTGCCCGCAGCACATAATTAATCATTTTCTCGTCAAGGTCCGTACCGGTTGGAAAGCCACTGTCACCGGTATAGAATACATTGGTCGAAAGATGCTGAACAATACCTTTCATAGAGCGTCGGACGCTGGCACTTCCCTGCGGGTTTGCGGAAGGCTGGCCACCATTTATCACGGTGTTCTCCAAATCACGCAGCAGCTCCCGCAACCGTTCCTGTTTTTGGTAATCCACCTCGTCGGCAAGACCCAGTTGGCTGGCGGATATATCGGTACCGCTTACCTCAATCGCTGCGGTGAAAATCTGTGTATAGTTGCCGCAGCGTATGCGGTTAGTGAACCGCACGCCGGGCTTATCCGCCCCTTCTAAAGCCGCATTTCCGAGGATGTTGATTACCTGGTCGTCAGCCAGATTCTCAGAAGTTGTCCCTGCATAGCCGCGAACCACTGTCAGCGTGTCACTATCAACGTTCGTCACCAACATCAGCTCCTCTGAGCCTTCGACTTGAATCTGGTCACCGATGCGGAACCTGCTGCCGTGGTCAACGTCAAACTCGGTATCACTGGCTGGGTCGGTCCAGGTGCTGTCGTTGACGGTGTCTTTATTGGGCAGAAGCTCATCCTCCAGCCATTCGTGGTGCGTGCTGGTTACCTCTCTCATCGGGTCGCCCAGTGCATCTAACAACGGCGTCTCGTAAGGCGAAATAATTCCAATCAAATCCGATACGTCCTCAGCCAGCTCAGGCAAAGTCGTACCCGCTGAATAAGTTGCTTTTCCTGTAAAGGACATCGTTTATTCTCCTTTCTCGGCGGTGATTGGTAACTGATTCAATATCATTTAACCAATTACCAAATCACAGGTAATTTCTTCTTAATTTCAGATACTGTTGCAAGTCCGTTCTGCTACCGGTCGTTGCTGCTTTCTTGGCTGCCTTCTCAAGAACCGTTTGACTGTACTGTACTCGGTCTTTAGCCCCTGCGGTCTTTTTTGCAGCCAAAGTTTCTTTGCCAGCAACGAATAGATACTGTTTTTCTTTTTTCAACTGCTCAATCAAGCTGTCAGAATCTGCGTTGTTGTCACCATCAAGCCGGTCTTTAGCAATCAATACCGCTGTCTCCAAATCCACAGCGCCGGCGGCGGCCAACTTGCGAATAAGATTCTGCTCAAGCCGAATCTCGTTGAGCTGCTCGGACATCTTTGCCGCCTGCGATTTGGCTTGTGCCAACTGCTCGCTCAAATCTTCGACCTGCTTCTCAGCACTCTGTGCCCTTCTTCGGTAACGAATTGATTCCGTTACCGGAACAAGTTTTGTATTGTCATCGTACTGCTCTGTATCATCCGACATAATTTCTTGCGATTCGGTCGCATTCATAAAGAACTCCTTGTTTTTATAACTCCTCAATAAATTCGTGGGCTAAATATTTAATTTTCGTACCCTAATTCTCTGAGCACCTGCTCGGTCGGCACGCCCAGCTCTTTCTTGATTTTAGCCTCGTTGAGTTTCTCCGTCATGTTCTCCGGCAGCGGACTTGGAAAGATAATATCCACCTCCCTGTCGGCTCTGTCGGTGGCATAGATGCCGGCCTTATCGAGTATCGCAAGAACCATTCGGCAAATTCTTTTCAGTCCCTCACTATAGGTAAATCTCTTTCGCTCATTCTTTGAGAGCATTCCCATAAGGGTAAGCCTCAGAGCCACCGCGCTTGTGAGATTGCCGATTTTGTCTTTCAGGACGCCTGCTACCACAGGCGTGACGCCGCTGACCTTATCCATCGCCTCTCTGATTTCAGCGATGTGCATGCTTTCGCTGGGCACTTCCGCCTCTCCGCCGAACTCTTCTATGGTCGCGTCCGGATTGTCGGTATGCCACATCCTTCCGGGAGAAACAGGTCTGCCCTCAAAGCCCTCTATACCTTTTCCCAGATACATCTTAAATGACTGAAATGTAATCCTGTTGGCCCTGTCACTCAGCCTTGTATTAAGCTCATCCTGCAGCGGTATCAAAGGCTCGACATCGCTCAGTCCCTCATAGTAATAAGGCTGAGCTATGTTCTGGATGTGCACTACCGGAAGAAATCCCCATGGAATCTCGTCCTGCCCGATGAGATGTCTATCCTCATACCTTTGCCAGCCTGATTCTGAGATAATCTCTGTAACCGACACGACCTGGCGAGTGTCGCTGCCGGTACTTCCCCAGGAGAAGATTCTCGAAAGAAAAGAGCTGCTTTTGGTCAGATCGTTTTTCTTCTGATAGAAGTGCTGGACATAATATTTTATTTTTTTGTAATCGTCTTCATCCAGGACCGGCAGTGCCCTCGGCGCCTCGATCAACTCCAACTCGATTGTTTGTGCCAATTGCAGCACTTCTTCAAGGGTGAGAGATTTGGATGTGGAGGAGGTTTGCTGTAAGATTTGGTCGCCAGGCCTGACGAGACAATCGACGAAGCCATAGACGCCTCCGAGCACCGCCATATCCTGGAAAAAACCGATAGCGCCGTTGGCCGCAAACACAGCCTTTAAGATGGACTCAATTTCTGCGCGTTTGCGGCTGTCCGGCGATTTGCAAATGAAGCTTATCGGTTTTCCAAACAGAAAATCAACGCTGGCGTTTATTCGCCAGGCGATATCGTTTTCAATGACGACTTCCTTCCGCTGCACATCCTTGACGGCTTTTGCATCGAAGATGTCACCACTTGCCGAATGCACAAGTCCTGTTATTCTGGTTGGCAGGCCGTATTCCTGTGCCTGCACATAGCATCGGCCAGTCTCAATAACCTTTCTGTCGTAGGCACTTAGGCCGGTTATCTCGCACATTGGATTTGCGTAGTACTGCCAAAGCTTGCTGAAGTGCGACTGGATATCCAGCGAATGTACGTCGATAAGCCATTCGATGTAATCAGCTTTAAGCTGTTGGTCGTTAAAGATTCGCAAGTCAAAACTCATGCGTTTTCTCCTGTTTTTGAAACGGTTTTCAACCGCGGCAAATTTTAAGGCTAAGCCTTTAATCGCCTCTCTATAAATAGGACGAACTGGCGCATTTGATGCGAAAAAAGTGATATTTTGCGAGATGAGTTTTGAGCTAAGCAGTAACAGACAAAGGAATAAAAAAAAAATTCAAATTTCGGATTTTTGTTTTAAACTACCGGCGCATTTTGGTTGAAATTTTTGGTGTGTGATGGGGTCGGATGTTGTTTAGTTGGCTGTTTTGTTACTCGATATCTTCCTTTTGCAGAAGCTCGATAATTTCAGCCTTTGTGGGCATGGCCTCGATTGAACCAAATTTTGTACAGGCCAGCGCCCCTGCCGCCGAGGCAAACTTGGCAGCCTTCCTTATATCACTTTTAACTGCACAATAGGCGGCCAGCGCCCCTGCGAATGCGTCTCCTCTGCCGGTCTGATCGACAAGTTCTACTTCAAAAGCCGGTATGTGGTCTGCACTATTCCTGTCGATAACCATACAGCCGCGTTTGCCCATGGTTATCACCGCCGCACCTGCGCCGCGGGCAACCAAGTCGGAGCCGATAAGCTTGGCGGCGTGAATGTCGGCTGATTGCTCGGTGATGTAGGCTGCCTCGTCGAGATTTGGAATCAAAATATCAGCCGAAAAATATTCCATTGGCAGGTTGCTTTCATGTCGGCCATTTCGCTCTATCGGCTTTGCTGGGTTGAGAATCAGTTTTGTGCTGTGCAATTCCGCACAGCGGATGGCGGCAACTATCGCATCCTCGGGTAGTTGGCCATGAATCAAACACACATCCGCTTCGGAAATAATCTGCTCGGCGGCCTTGATGTCGTCCGGCTGCAGAGCGCAATTGGCACCGCTGTACGTACAGCCTGCATTCTCACCTTTTGCATTAACCAGCGTTACGATTACACCCGTGTTTTTGGCCTTGACGGTGTAGATGAAGTCGGTGTTGACGCTGAACTCTGTCAGGATTGTCTTTGCTAAATGCGAGAACGGGTCGCCACCGACCTTGCTGATAAGGTACACATCGCAGCCGCACAGGGCGGCCTGCACAGCCTGGTTCGGCCCCGGCCCTGTTGGCGTATATGAAAGAGCAAAGCCGTCCACACTCTGACCGGGCTTGGGTATTTGAGGGCACTTGATAGCCATATCAACATATATGCCACCTATTACAACTACTTTCGGAGTTCTCGCCGTCATTTTATTTCTTACTAACCCCCTAAATATTGTGCTCGCATTTACGCAGGATTTAACAATTACTGCCTCACAAGTATAACCTATGAGTCATTGAATGCAATTTTTTTATGGAAATTAATGGGTTTCAAATATTTAGACTTTGTTTTTATCGGGTTTTGAACCATCACTACAATAGCGACAAAGAAATGAAAGTTTGATATTATGTAAACATTAATATAAATTTTATATAATTTGAATTTTTCCCTTGACAAAAGTTGTTTAATTAGTTAATATAATTATTATGTTTGAGAATTATCTAACATTTAATGCCAACAACCAAGAGAGTAGTAAAATTAACGATTTGCTGCGCAACAGAATAAAACTCCTCGGTGGCAAAGATAAGTTATTGATGACAATGTATTTAGAGAAAGGCAACAGCTTCCGGCAAATAGCTGCACTCGCTGGTATAGATGAAAGAAATATATCTCGAAGAGTAAGAAAGCTTACAAAAAGACTCATAGAAGGCGAATATATAACCTGTGTACAGAACAGCGATAAATTTACAGCTAACGAATTGGCTGTAGCAAAACAGTACTTTCTGACCGGCATGTCTATGCGTGAAATCGCCGAAAAACAGCGGATTACAAACTATCACATTCGCAAAATCCTGAGAAAAATACATCAAGTCATAGCTGCCATTCGAGAAGGCGAAAATTAAAGGACTTCAACTATGCCAACTTACTCAGTCTCAAGAAGCCTTAAATGGAAAGGATACCTCACAGATAAGTCTGTTGCGGTCTGCCGAATGTTCGGTTTAACCGTCGATAGACTCACCGACAGATGCGTCAGCCATAGCTGCCGGCTGGAAATCGATGACGGTGATGTTGTTTACATCACCGGGCCTTCCGGTGTGGGCAAAAGCATATTGCTGCGTGAAATAGAACAGGCTGTTTCTAAGGCAGACAGTATTGACCTTAATCAGATAGAACTGCCTGCCGACAAGACTGTTGTAGATTGTATAGAGGGTGACTTTCTGACCAGCCTCAAAATGCTCAGTCTCGCGGGGCTGAACGATGTTTTTTGTATTCTTAATCAGCCAAGCAATCTAAGTGAGGGTCAGCAGTACCGTTTCCGCTTGGCGATGGCACTGGCTTCGAAAAAGAAATTCATATTCGCGGATGAGTTCTGCTCAAACCTCGACCGCCTGACTGCAACAGTTATAGCGTTCAACATTCATAGGTTCGCAAAGCGGAATGGAACTGTATTTATCCTCGCCTCCAGCCACGATGATTTCCTGCTGGACCTGCAGCCGGATGTTATTGTGACAAAGGAGCTATCGGGACAAACGCAGGTAATCTATAAAGACACAAGACGAAAGTTTAGGATTGAAAATTCCAAATCATAAACAAACTCAAATGACTAATACCCAAATCTCCAAAACAAATTGTTCGGTATGTAACAAATTGGAAATTATTCCTGGCAGCCTCGGTGACTATAAAGCTCTTGCGTCCTACCACTATCGTGATGGTCGGCTGGGACCTTACACGAATATTTTTACCTTGAAAGGCGATTCTGTACGCCAAAAGCAGGTCGGTGTTATTGTCTATACAACACCCCGTCCTGCTCTGGAGCTACGTAGCATCGCCACCGACAATGCGTTCATCGGTTTCGACAGAAGCACTCAACTGGCGCTGGTTAATAAATACATCCGCTGCATCAGCAGGGTCATTATTGAGCCGAGGTTTCGCGGGCTTGGTCTGGCGGTTCGACTGGTGCGTGACACGATGCCGCTATTGAATGTTCACATTATCGAGGCCATGGCGGTGATGGGACATGTAAATCCGTTTTTTGAGAAAGCCAGCATGAAAGCCTATACAGAGAAGATGCCCGTCCGTTGCATCCAGCTTATTGAGGCAATGTCCCTGGTCGGCATAGAGCAAAAGGAGCTTATCGATGAAAATCGGGTGCATCGAAAGCTCGAGCAGTTGCGTTGGCCGAAAGCTGACTTTATTGAGAAGCAGACAAAATTATTTCTGCAGAGCTATGGCAGCAGACGAAATATGCAGGCCAGCCTTGAGCGAACAAGATTCATTCTTAGTAAACTAACCGAAAGACCCGTTTATTATATTTGGTTCAATCCGAACTTGCTGCTCGATGCTGGATACTCGTCGAGAATCGAGAATCGAAAAAATGACCAATCAAATTAAATCCATTGCGATCGAGAAACTCCTTCCGCATCCGGGCAATCCCAACCGGATGAGTAAGGTCAATTTTGCCAAATTGATTCGAAACATCGAGCGGACGGGTCGATATGAGCCGTTGGTGGTTCGCCCGTGTCCTACTGAGCAGGCTGACAGAAGGGGGGACTGCTTTCAGATAATCAACGGCCATCACCGTTGGCAGGCTCTGATAAAACTCGGCTATAAAGAAGCCGATGTGGTAGTATGGGACATCGACGATCAGCAAACAGATATTCTTTTGACTACACTCAATCGGCTGGGCGGCTCGGACATCCTCGACAAAAAGCTCACGCTTTTAACGAGACTAAATGGAAATATGCAGTCTCGCGAACTGGCTAAGCTCCTGCCGATGAATGCCAAACAGATCGAACGTCTTGTGAATCTGAAAACGCCGAGAGTGCCGACAGTCACAAGTTGTTTTGCCAATCCTTTGGTCTTTTTTGTCGATGACGAGCAGCGGAAGATAATTCAAGAGGCATTGTCACTTGCATGCCAAACACAGGAAATCAAAATCAGCGCTGAAAGAAACGCAGCGGCCTTGACCGCAATCGCAGAGGAATATCTTGTCGGAAGAAAATGAAAAAAACTACTCAAAAGTCCAGTCAAGTCAATTTGCCCCGTGAGATAGGCCAAGCCGTTATCTCACGGGGTAGAGAGCCATATTTGAAGATTCCTGCGCACATATTGAATCTGCCACGGCTCGGCCTGAGCGAAAAGGTGTTGCTTGCACACATCTACAGCTTCGGTGTGAAAGGCTGCTGGCAGAGCAACCAAACCCTTGCGGAAATATTTATGACAAAAGAACGTACTGTCAGTAGATGGATAAATACGATACGGAAATATATCCACATAAAAAATCCAAAGGGTTACTATAGAACTATGTGGTCGAAATCTCATCCGTCGGTGAAAGAACACATGGACAAAATTGGCCAAGATGATGGCCAAAAAGTGTCTGCCGACATGGCCAGAAGTGGTAATCGACATGGCCAAAAATGTCCTACTACTAATAACAATACTATAACAGAGAACTATAAAAGAACTACGGCTCGACTGAGCTCGCCGAAGTCTGCGTCGCCTTCGCCTTTGCCTGCCGGGGGGCAGTCTCCGTCGACGCTGATCGAGAGGAACAAGGAAACTCAGCAGCGGATTGAACAGTTCAAACGCAATTTCAGCAGAGGCAAAACTTCGCAATTACAGCCCATGACGGAAGAGCAGTTCGAAAATCGCAGGGCAAAACAACTCGCTGCCCTGCAGGCAATGGAGTGTCTTCACCGCAGCGTCTAAAAATGGAAAGAATAATGAGGAAAACAAAAAAACTCAGCAAAAAGCAGCTTAGTGTGATTGAGGATTTGTTCACGGGCGAGCTTGATGAGCAGGCCGTTCTGGATAAATATAAAGTTAGCAGAGAAGTCTTTAACCGATGGCTTTGCTGTGATGGATTTATTAAGCAGCTTAATGAGCGAATCGCTGGCAGCTTTCGGCAGTCTCGGCTCATCATCGCCCGGTTTGCACCGCTGGCGGCGTCCAAGCTGGTTCAGTTAACCACCTCGGACAGCCAGGAGACCGCCCGCAAAGCGTGTTTGGACATTATCTCCATGGATTCGCACGGTTTAACCGGCACACCTGCGGTGCCGGTTGAGACGCCTACGTTCGACGAGTTATCTGCCGAATCCGCCAGCCGAATCCTCGCCGCCTTGGCGGAAGAAAAAAATTAAACGCCTTATTATACTTTCAGATCCAAAAATATAATAAGATGCTACTGTTACATACCGTGACAAATGCAAACGGTGCTAAATAAGGTTTCTCAAGGATTCGATTGCCTGCATAAAGGATTCCGGCAGGGGGGATACAATTATCATCTGTTCGCCGAACGGTAGAATAAATTTAATTTTTTCAGCGTGCAGCATCAAACGTAAATCCGTTGTTCGTGACTCGTGTCTCGTTGCTCGGTGTTGGCCGTAAAGCGGGTCGCCGACAATCGGATGGCCGATGCTGTAAAAGTGTACCCGAAGCTGATGCCGACGACCCGTAACAGGATAAGCACGAACCAATGTGTAATCAGAAAATCGCTCGGCAACAGCAAACTCAGTAATACATGGTTTTCCACCTTGTGTGTCAACGGCGACTCTGCCTGAACCGAATTGACGCAAAGGCTTATCAATCGTGCCACTATCACCGGTGATAGTGCCCTGGACTAGGGCACGATAGGTTTTCTCAACGGTGTGTTCGGTAAATTGTCGGCAGAGGCAACGATGTGCAGCAGTGTTTTTAGCAAAAAGGACTACTCCGCTGGCCTCCTTATCGAGACGGTGCACAATGTAAACTTTATAGGGATACATCACTAAAAGTTGAGCATGCAGGTTATCTTTTTCTTTGTCGCGCTCTGCTATGCAAGCCAGTCCAGCCGGCTTATCGACCGCGATAATATCGTCATTCTCGAAAAGTATCCGCACCATGTAGGACATTATAACAAAACAGGAGACACAATACAGGAGACAGGAGATAAAACCATGTACGACATTGCCAAAGCAGCACACGTATTTTCCGCCCTTCGGCGGACTCAGCCACGAACGAAAAGAAACCTTAAAAACTACGTCAAGGTCTTTCTTGGTATCAATGTCCCCGATAAGAAAATCTGTACCGAACACAGTAGTCCCATGGATTACCTCTGGCACAGCTTCGCCGCAGATTTTCCCGACTCACGAGTCACGAAAAACGCCGACTGCGTTGTCTGGGCCAACCGGGCCGGCGGCAAAACGAAACTGGCTGCGATCGCAACGCTGCTGGATTGTATCTTTAAACCTAAATGCCAGGTCAGAATCTTGGCAGGCTCCGGTGAGCAGGCAGGAAGAATGTATCAATACCTGACAGGCTTTTTGCAACACGGCTTTGAAGAGTTCCCTGCCGGACCAATTCACAAAGAAAGATGTCACTTTATCAACGGTTCAACGGTCGAGGTTCTCACGCAGTCACCGACAAGCGTCCGCGGCCAGCACATCCAAAAGCTCCGCTGCGATGAGGTCGAACTATTCGATGAGGATGTCTTCGCAGCAGCGAAATTCACCACTCACAGCACGAATAATCTTGTAGCAGCTATGGAGATGATAAGCACAATGCACCAGCCTTTCGGCTTGATGCAAAAAATAGTTTCAACTGCATCTAATTTCGATATGCCAATATTCAAATGGTGCTTATGGGAGGTGATTGAAAAATGTGTAGATAGAAGCTGCTCACAATGTCCCTTGTGGATAGACTGCCAGGGTAAAGCCCGAAAGTCCGAGGGGTATTTAAAGATAGATGACTGCATAACGCAGATGCGACGGGCCAGCAGAGCCAGCTGGGAAGCAGAGATGCTCTGCATAAAACCGATGCTTGATAATGTGGTCTTTGATGAGTTCGAACCGGCTGTGCACGTCAAGGAAGTTGATTACAACCCGAACTTGCCGTTGTATCGCTCGCTGGATTTTGGTTTTGTGAATCCGTTTGTGTGTTTGTGGATTCAGATCGATGCCCAGGGCGGCGTGCGTGTGATAGATGAGTACGTCCGCAGCCGAGCGACGGTTGATGTGCACGCAGGCGAGATTAAGAACCTAACGCCATGCGTCGAGGAGCAGGTTGCAGCGACTTTTTGCGACCCGGCTGGAGCGGGCGTCAACGATGTTAGTGGTACGAGCGCGGTAAGGGAGCTTCGGGCGTTGGGGATAGTAGTTCGGTATCGGCGAAGCAGCATTTTAGAGGGAATTGAGCTTATCCGCCGGGCGATTCGTGACGGCTCCGGCAAAAGCTCGTTAGTCATTTCACCGCGTTGTGTCCGGTTGATAGAGGCTTTGCAGTGTTATCATTATCCGGATTCAGTCGGCAGAGCCGAACTGCCATTAAAAGACGGCGTTTACGACCATCCAATCGACGCCCTGCGGTACTTCTTCATCAACTACAAACACAGTCCTAAAGCAACTTCGAGGCGATACTAATGTTAGCCTCCTGTTCTACGTGAGGTCCTATTTAGCCTCCAGTTTCACTGGGATCCTCCTCTTTATTTTCACCCTGTATTTGGTCAAGTTGCATACCGAAGCGGTCGAGCTTCTTACCGCCTTCATCGTATTGGCTATAAGCGTTTCGCAGATGCTTGCCGAGTATGTCCCAACTGCCGAGAAAATCGGCAAACGAGGCGTTCAGCCTCTTTAGGTTCTGGCGGATTTCGGCTGCCTGTTTTTCAATCTGCAGGCCGTGCAGGCCCATCGCCACCGTCATCAGATACGCGTATAAAAGATTCGGCGAGACCGGTATCACCCTTTTATCAAGCGCATATTGCACAACGTCCTGCGTATCGTCTGCGCATTTGACAATCGTTTCGTAATAGATATTCTCGGCGGGTATATAACAAAGAGCAAAATCCACCGTACCCTCGGCGGGCCTGATGTAGTCGGAGGCAATCTTGTCGATGTGATTAGTTACAT